>NZ_JBEOZT010000021.1:0-214142 GCF_040298265.1 Nonomuraea sp. NPDC001636 | reverse complement strand
GGCCGCCGCGGCGGCCAAGAGGGAGGCACGCAGGAAGGCCGCCGAGGCGGCGGCCAAGCGACGGGCCACGCAGGCGGCGCGGGCGCGCAACCGCTACCGGGCGGCCCAGGCCCGGCGCGCCCAGGCGGCGCGGCGCCCGGCACAGCGTCCGACCAGTCATCGGGCGGTGCAACGGCAGTCGCCACCGAAGGCCGCCAGGCAGCCGGCGCAGCCGAAACCGAGCCAGATCTACCGGAACGACGGCACCACGCAGCCGACCCAGTCCTACACCGTCTACCGCGACGGCAAGATGTACCCGGACGGGCCGCCGCCACCCAGCCTGACCAGGCCCCAGGGCTCCGGGCAGGCGGAGAAGCAGATCTTCAAGCCGGAGAAGATCGAGCCGGAGAACACCCGGACGGGCACGATCGCCGAGACCGGCGCCCGGGTCACCCGATGGATCGACCAGAGCGGCCTGGACGACTTCCTCGGCGGCTTCTTCTGATCCCCGGCCCCGGGCGCGCGGACCGGCCCCGGTCCCCGCGCCCGGGGCTCACCCGGTTCCCGCGTCCGGGGCTCACCCGCCGGGCGCGGCGGTCATCCGGGCCGGGTCCGCCAGCATGGGGGAGTGCCCGGCCCCGGGCAGCAGCTCGACGGACGCGCCGGGGACCGTCCGGTAACCGGCGGCCGAGGACGAACGCCATCTCCGGTCGGGCCTTCAGCGGTAAGGCCGTCACTGGTAAGGCCGGGCCGGGCCGGCGCCGGGTCAGGCCACGTCCCGGCGGAGCGGTCGCAGGACGGCGGCCGCGCTCGCCAGCGCCGCGTACGCCAGCAGGACCAGCGCCCCGGCGGCCGGTGACAGCAGCCGGACCGGCTCGCTCGACAGCTGGGCGGCCAGCGCGTCGGCCACGGCGGTGAAGTCGGTCAGCGCCGAGGTCGCGCCGCCGGGCAGCCACGGGTACAACTCCCGCACGCCGGGGATCATGATCAGCGCCAGCTCGCCGCCGTACAGGTAGCCGATGACCACGCACAGCGCCGCGACCTGGTTGCGGATCAGCGCGCCCATGCCCACGCCCAGCACCACGTAGACCGCCATCGCCACCCCCAGCCGGGCCAGCAGCGCCACGATCGTCCCGGCGGGCAGGCCCAGCTCGACGCCGCGGGCCGCGGCCACGCCGAACAGCGCCGCCCCGGCCGTCCCGGCCAGCACCAGCCCGTACGCCAGGCCCGCCACGGCGTACGCGACGAGCTTGGCCACCAGCACCCGCCACCGGTCCGGCGCGAACAGGAAGGTGAAGTTCACCGTGCGGTGCCGGTACTCCGACGTGACGGCGAGCGTCCCGACGGCGGCCGGCACGAAGGCGGTGAACCCGAGGAACCCCAGGACGGCCCGCACCCCCGCCTCGGTGTCCAGCCCCGGCATCGGCGGCTCGAAGTTCTCCGGCCCGACCAGGGCCAGCAGCCCGATCAGACCGCCCCCGAGCAGGACGGCCGCCAGCGGCATGCCCCACCACATCCTGGTGGCCAGCAGCCGCCGGAACTCCGCCCGCACGAACCCGCTCACGCCGCCACCTCCCCGCCCGCGCCCGCCGCGTCCCCGCCCCTGCCTGCCCGTTCTCGCGCGCCCGCCGTCTCGCCGGTGAGGCCGAGGAAGAGTCGTTCCAGGGTGGGGCGTTCGGTGGTCAGGCCGTGCACCGGCAGCCCGCGGGCCGCGGCCAACGCGGCGACCCGCGCCGGATCGAGGCCGCGGACCCGCAGGTCGTGCGGGCCGGCCACGTCCACCTGCGCGGCCTCGGCGGCCAGCGCCGCGCGCAGGGCGGCGGCGTCGGGGGTGCGCACCAGCACGTCCGGCTCGGTGCCGCACAGCTCGCGCAGCGGGCCGGCGGCCAGCAGCCGCCCCCGCCCGATGACCACCACGTCGTCGGCGACCTGTTCCACCTCGGCCAGCACGTGGCTGGAGATCAGCACCGCCCGCCCCTGCGCGGCCATCTCCCGCAGGAACGAGCGCAGCCACGCCGCCCCCTCGGGGTCCAGGCCGTTGCCCGGCTCGTCCAGCAGCAGCACCCGGGGGGCGCCGAGCAGGGCGGTGGCCAGGTTGAGCCGCTGCCGCATCCCGGTGGACAGGGCGCCGGTCGCCCGCCCGGCGGCTCCGGCCAGGCCCACCAGCCCCAGCAGGTCGCCGACCCGGCGGTCGGGGTGGCCGCCCATCGCGGCGTAGACGCGCAGGTGGTCGCGGACCGAATGACGGGGGTGGAAGGAGGCGGCGTCGAAGGTCGCGCCCACCACGGTGGTCGGGCGCGGCAGGTCACGGTAGCGGCGGCCGCCGATCGTCACGCGGCCGCTGGTGGGGGTGACGTGGCCGACCATCATGCGCATGGTCGTGGTCTTCCCGGCGCCGTTGAGGCCGAGGAACGCGGTGACCGCCCCCGGCCGGACCGTGAAGCTGAGGTCGTCGACGGCGGTCAGCGCGCCGTACCGCTTGGTCAGGCCGGTGACCTCGACGGCGATCACGTGGCCACCGCCCGTACCGCGGCCCGGACCGCGGCGGCGGCCCGGCCGGCGTCGGGGACCGAGACGACCACCTCGTCGAACTCGCCGCCGGAGGCGGCGCGGTCGAGCAGCAGGTGCAGCGCCGGCGTGTCACCGGTCACCGACACGAGCTGCCGCCGCCCGCCGAACAGGCCCCACACGCCGATCTTGACGTGGCCCGCCACGCTCAGCCCCTTGCGCGCGCCGCGCGGGACGCGCAGCGGTTCGCCCGCGACCCGCACCTCCCGCACGGACGCGAGCGGGCACGCGTACCGGCCGTGACCGGTGAGAAACCGCTCCCAGCGGCCGAATTCGATCGTGACCCGACCCTCGTCGACCCATACCGTTGCCACAGTTCAGCCTTCCTTCAGGGGGAGCAGGACGGTCGCCAGCAAGCGCGGCGTACGCCCGTGTCCCGGCTCCTTCGCCAGCAGGGGGCGCACCAGTTCGGCGAACCCCGTGGCGAAGGCGACGAACTCCTCGTCGTCCAGGTGCAGGACCACCTGCTGGTATCCGGCGCCGTCGGCGGCCAGATCGACGCGGTCCCGGTCGAGGTAGCGCGCGAACTCCGACAGCAGGCTGCCGGCGAACGCGGTGAACCACCGCGCGTGGTCCTCCGCCGACGCCGTGGCCAGCGCCTCGGGGGACGGCGTCAGGCCGCCCTCGGGCACCGCGTAGACCCGTTCGGTCGCCCCGCCGACCTTGTGCTCCTCGACCACCTTCAGCATCCCGGCCTTGGCCAGCGTCGCGATCTGCCGGTAGAGCGTCGCCTGCGGCACGTCGGGCAGCAGGCCCGCCAGGTCGGAGGGCGTACGGCGGCCCCCGGCGACGGCGCGCAGGATGCGGATGCGCACGGGATGCAGCGCCAGCTCGGCCCAGCGCTCTGTCGAGGTCGTCACGCTCCACACGTTATCACTATCGAGAATGAGAATGACAAGGGCATGGCATTTCCGCATGTCAGTGGCCTTATGGGGGTATGTGGCGGCTGAGGGGGACCCGGTGATGGGAGCGACGGTCGGATACCAGGCGGCGTTCGAGGCGCTGCCGTGTCCCTGCGTGCTGCTCACCCGGGGCCAGGTCGTGCTCGCCGTCAACGACGCCTACCTGCGGATGACCGGCCAGGACCGGGCGGAGGTCGTCGGCCGCGCCCTGCTCGGCCCGGCCCCGGCGCTGGGCGGCCTGAGCGGGCCGGGGGCGGCGAAGGTGCGCGCCTCGCTGGAGCGGGTGGCCGCCACCGGCGCCGGCGACGTCGTGCCGCTGCTGCGCGACGACTGGGATCCGCCCGGCCGGCGCCACTGGCGGCTGGCGAACGCCCCGGTGCTCGGCCCGTCGGGCGAGGTGACGGAGATCGTCGTCGTCTTCGGGGACGTCACCGGGTCGCTCGAACCCCGGCCCGCCGCCCGCCCCGGCGGCCGCGTCCCCGGCTCCCCGCAGCCCGACGCGCTGCTGCACCAGGCATACCGCCAGGAGCAGCAGAAGGTCTCCATGCTGCACGAGACGATCGAGCACCAGCAGCGGTTCGTCTTCGACGCCGCCCACGACCTGCGCAACCCGATCACCGGCCTGCTGACCGAGCTGGAGGAGGCCCTGTCCGACCCCGGCGCCGACCTCCGCCGGACCCTGCACAGCCTGCACCGGGACGCCGAGCGGCTCAACGACATCGTCGGCGACCTGCTGGCCCTGGCCCGCCTCTACACCGCCCCGCCGCCCGGCGCCGACCTCGTCGACCTGGGCCGCCTGGTGGTGGAGGAGCTGGACGCGCATCCGCCGAGCGCGTCCGTCCTCACCCGGCTGGAGCAGGACGTGGTGGTCCGGGCCTCGCGGGTGCGGCTGGCCCGGCTGCTGTCCAACCTGGTGGCCAACGCCGAGCGCCACACCACCAGCAGGATCGAGTTCGTGGTCGCCGCCGCGCCCCCGTACGCCGTCCTGGAGGTCATCGACGACGGGCCCGGCATCCCGCCCGAGGAGCGGGAGCGCATCTTCCACCGGCTGTACCGGCAGGAGCAGGCACGTTCGCTGGACGCGGGCGGCTCCGGCTTCGGCCTGCCGATCGCCCGCGAGATCGCCCACGCCTACGGAGGCGACCTCTTCGTGGCCGACCACCCGGGCGGCGCCCGCTTCGTCCTGAGGCTCCCGCTGGCGACGTGATCGTCCACGGGATCGACGGGCTTATGTCGATGCTCAGCCATAAGTTGTGCGTCAGTCGGCGAAGATAGACTTGGGCTCCTCTGAAGTGGCTGCCGTCATCGGCGGAGAGGCTGGTGTTGACTCTGGACACGCTCAACGGCGCGACGGCGGGGGCCGGCGCGCTGCTCTCCCTGCTGCGGGACGGGCCGCCGCGCACCCGGACCGAGCTGGTCCAGCTCACCGGCCTGGCCCGGTCCACCGTGTCCCTGCGCCTCGACGCGCTGCTCCGTCACCGCTGGGTGCTGCCCGCCGACGAGGCCATCTCCTCGGGCGGGCGGCCCGCGGCCATGTTCGCCTTCAACCGCACCGCCCGGCTCGTCCTGGCCGCCGACCTGGGCGTCACGCACGAGCGGGTGGCGATCACCGACCTCGGCGGCACGGTGCTGGCCGAGCGCACCGCCGACGCGCCGATCGACCAGGGCCCGGAGGCGACGCTCGGGCGGCTCGCGCGCACGTTCACCGACCTGCTCGACGAGAGCGGGCGCGACCTGGCCGACGTGTGCGGGGCGGGCATCGGCCTGCCGGGCCCGGTCGAGTACCCGACGGGGCGCCCGGTCAACCCGCCCCTCATGCCGGGCTGGGACCGGTTCCCGGTGCCGGAGTGGCTGGGGGAGCGGCTGGGCGTGCCGGTCTTCGTGGACAACGACGTCAACATCATGGCGCTCGGCGAGCAGCGCGCCGGGCGGCAGGCGACCGGCCAGCTCGTCTTCGTCAAGATCGGCACCGGCATCGGCTGCGGCGTGATCTCCGACGGCCGCCTCCACCGGGGCGCCCAGGGCGCGGCCGGCGACATCGGCCACATCCGGGTCGCCACCGCCGACGACGGCGTGCTGTGCCACTGCGGCAATGTGGGCTGCCTGGAGGCCCTGGCCGGCGGGGCCGCGCTGGCCGCCCGCATCTCGGCGACCGGCGTGCCCGCCGCGGGCGGCCGGGACGTCGTCGCGCTGCTGCGCGCCGGCAACCGCGACGCCGCCCAGCTCGTCCGCCAGGCCGGGCGCGAGATCGGCGACGTGCTGGCCACGATCGTCAACTTCTTCAACCCGGCCGCGATCGTGATCGGCGGCGACCTGGCCGACGCCGGCGAACACCTGCTCGCGGGCGTGCGCGAGGCCATCTACAAGCGCTCGCTGCCGCTGGCCACCCAGCACCTGCGCATCCAGGTCAGCGAGCTGGGCGACCGGGCGGGCGTCATCGGGGCGGCCGTCATGGTGCTGGAGCACGTCCTGGCCCCGGAGGCGGTCGACAGCGCCCTGGCCGGCTGACCTCGTCCGCGAAGCGCCCCGCCTGCGCGCAGGCGGGGCGCTTCGTCGTTCCGGCCACGGACCGAAACCGTTTCGTCTGTGACTTAACAGACTTTCGTTGACAATCATCAAAAGTCAGATCTACTGTCGCGATCTACGAAGGTTCTTCGATCGTCCGCCAATGGAACCCTCCTTCCCGGTCCACCCCCCACGGAAAGGGAACCTCCGCGATGCCTCCCAGCAGGCCCACCCGTGCCTCCCGATGGACGGCGCGGGTCAGCGCCGTCCTCCTGGCCATGTCGAGCGCGGTCGTGCTCCCCGTGGCCGCCCCGCCCGCCCGTGCCCACGCCGCCATCGACCCCGCCGACTACCAGCGCGTCGAGCTGGCCAAGGGCGTCGCCGAGATGGGCGAGCCGATGACCATGGCGGTGCTGCCCGACCTGTCGGTGCTGCACACCGCGCGCGACGGGACGCTGCGCCGCACCGACGCCCAGGGACTGACCACCGTGGCCGGCACGCTGCCCGTCTACACCCACGACGAGGAGGGCCTCCAGGGCGTCGCCGTGGACCCCGGCTTCGCCGCCAACAGGACCATCTACCTCTACTACGCCCCCCGCCTGAGCACGCCGGCCGGCGACGCGCCCGCGACCGGCGCCGACTGGTCGGCCTGGCAGGGCGTCAACCGCCTGGCCCGGTTCACCCTCAAGCCCGACTGGACGCTCGACCTGGCCTCCCAGCGGACCGTGCTCGACGTGGCCGCCGACCGCGGCATGTGCTGCCACGTCGGCGGCGACATGGACTTCGACGCCCAGGGCAACCTCTACCTGTCCACCGGCGACGACTCCAACCCCTTCGACTCGGCCGGCTACGCCCCCATCGACGAGCGCCCCGACCGCAACCCCGTCTACGACGCCCAGCGCAGCGCCGGCAACACCAACGACCTGCGCGGCAAGATCCTGCGCATCAAGGTGAACCCCGCGGACGGCACCTACACGATCCCCGCGGGCAACCTCTTCCCGCCGGGCACCGCGCGGACCAGGCCCGAGATCTACGCCATGGGCTTCCGCAACCCGTTCAGGATGACCGTGGACAAGGCCACCGGCGTGGTCTACGTCGGCGACTACGGCCCCGACGCCGGCAGCACCGACCCGGCCCGCGGGCCCGCCGGGCAGGTCGAGTTCGACCGCGTCACCGGTCCCGGCAACTACGGCTGGCCGTACTGCACCGGCACCAACACCCTGACCGAGACCTACAACGACTACACCTTCCCCTCGGGCCCCTCCGGCCAGAAGTACGACTGCGCCGCGGGCGGCCCGGCCAACGACTCGCCGCGCAACACCGGCCTGGCCAAGCTCCCGCCCGCCAAGCCCGCCTGGATCAGGTACGGCGGCGACGCCGGCTCGCCGCCGGAGTTCGGCAGCGGCTCGGAGTCGCCGATGGGCGGCCCGATCTACCGCTACGACCCCGCGCTGAACTCCGCCGTCAAGTTCCCCCAGGACCTCGACGGGCACTTCTTCGCCGGCGAGTTCGGCCGCAAGTGGATCAAGGCGATCGACGTCGCCGCCGACGGCACGCGCGGCGAGATCGCCGCCTTCCCCTGGACCGGCACGCAGGTCATGGACCTGGCCTTCGGGCCCGACGGCGCGCTCTACGTCCTCGACTACGGCTCGGGCTACTTCGGCGGCGACGCCAACTCCGCCCTCTACCGCGTCGAGTACATCAAGGACCGCAACCGCTCGCCGGTCGCGGTCGCCAAGGCCGACAGGACGTCCGGGAAACTCCCGCTCACCGTCGCCTTCTCCAGCGCCGGCTCCGCCGACCCCGAGGGCGGCGCGCTCACCTACGCCTGGAACTTCGGCGACGGCACCACCTCCACCGCCCCGAACCCCACCAAGACCTACACCACCGAGGGCGAGTTCACCGCCACGCTCACCGTGCGCGACCCCCAGGGCAACGCCGGCAGCGCCGGCGTGGTGATCACGGCCGGCAACACCGCCCCCGCGGTGACCATCGGCACGCCCGCCCCCGGGACGCTGTTCACCTGGGGCGACACCGTGCCCTTCACGATCGGGGTGACCGACCCCGAGGACACGCAGATCGACTGCGCCCAGGTGAAGATGACGTACGTGCTCGGCCACGACAGCCACGGCCACCAGATCACCTCGAAGAACGGCTGCGCGGGCGAGCTGACGATCCCCGCCGACGGCGAGCACGACGACGCGGCCAACATCTTCGCCGTCTTCGACGCCGAGTACACCGACAAGGGCGGCCTGACCACCCACACCCAGCACGTCCTGCAGCCACGCCACCGCCAGGCCGAGCACTACGCGACGATGTCCGGCGTCTCGCAGATCTCCAAGGCGGCCGCGCACGGCGGCAGGACGGTCGGCGACGTGCACAACGGCGACTGGATCGCCTTCACCCCCTACCGGCTCGACGACGCCAGGACGTTCCGGGCGCGCGTCTCCTCGGGCGGCGTCGGCGGCTCCATCGAGGTGCGGACGGGCTCGCCCACCGGGCCGCTGCTCGGCAAGGCGGCCGTCCCGGTGACGGGCGGCTGGGAGACCTTCACCGACGTGCAGGCCCCGCTGACCGGCGCGACCGCCGCGTCCACCACGCTCTACCTGGTCTTCACCGGGGGCGCCGGGGCGCTGTTCGACCTCGACGACTTCACCCTGGCCAAGGAGGCGATGGCGGTCGGCCCGATCCGCGCCGCCGACGGCAGGTGCGTGGACGTCGCGGGCGCCAACAGCGCCGACGGCACCAAGGTGCAGCTCTACTCCTGCAACGGTACGAACGCCCAGAACTGGGCCATCGACGGCCAGACCGTCAAGGCGCTCGGCAAGTGCCTCGACGTGGCCGGGGCGAGCGGCGCCGACGGCACCAAGGTGCAGATCTGGACCTGCAACGGCACGGGCGCGCAGAAGTGGACCGCCGAGGGCGGCGCGCTCAAGGCGCTCGGCAAGTGCCTCGACGCCACGGACCCGGCCCAGCTCGTCGTCAGGACGTGCGACGGCGGCGCCGCCCAGAGGTTCGCCACCGCGACCCCCGCCGCGGGCGGCCCCGCCGTCCTGGTCTTCTCCCGGACGGCGGGGTTCCGGCACGACTCGATCGCGGCGGGCGTCCAGGCGATCAGGGATCTCGGGTTCGGCGTGACCGCCACCGAGGACCCGGCCGCGTTCACCACGGCGAACCTGGCCGCCTACAAGGCGGTCGTCTTCCTCAACACCACCGGTGACGTGCTCGACGCCGCGCAGCAGGCCGCGTTCGAGTCGTACGTCAAGGCGGGCGGCGGCTACGCCGGCGTCCACGCGGCCGCCGACACCGAGTACGACTGGCCCTGGTACGGCGGCCTCGTCGGCGCCTGGTTCGCCGCCCACCCGGCGGTGCAGAAGGCGACGGTCAAGGTCGAGGACCGCGCCCACCCGGCCACCGCCCACCTCGACGCCACCTGGCCGCGGACGGACGAATGGTACGACTACCGGACCAACGCCAGGACCGGCGCCCACGTGCTGGCCACCCTGGACGAGTCGACGTACTCGGGCGGCACGATGGGCGCCGACCACCCGATCGCCTGGTGCAAGCCGTACGACGGGGGGCGTTCCTTCTACACCGGCGGCGGGCACACCGCGGAGTCCTTCGCCGAGCCCGCCTTCCGGCAGCACCTGCGCGGCGGCCTGGCCTACGCCACCGGCCAGGCCAAGGCCGACTGCCGCCCCGAGACCGGCTACACCACCCTCTACAACGGCTCGACCACCGGCTGGGAGCAGGCCGGGCCGGGCGGGTTCGCCAACGCCGGCGGCACGCTGACCTCGCAGGGCGGCATGGGCCTGCTGTGGTACAAGGCCAAGGAGTACACCACCTCCTACTCGCTCAAGCTGGACTGGAAGCTGGCCGGTGACGACAACTCCGGCGTCTTCGTCGGCTTCCCGCCCTCGACCGACCCGTCCTCGGCGGTGAACAATGGCTACGAGATCCAGATCGACGCCACCGACGCGCCGGACCGGACCACCGGCTCGGTCTACGGCTTCAAGGCCGCCGACATCGCCGCCCGCGACGCCGCCCTGAACCCGCCGGGGGAGTGGAACACCTACGAGATCCGGGTCGAGGGCGAACGCCTCCAGGTGTTCCTCAACGGCGTGCAGATCAACGACTTCACCAACACCGACCCGGCCCGCTCGCTGAAGAACGGGCACATCGGCATCCAGAACCACAGCGACGCCGACCAGGCGTCCTTCCGCAACATCCGGATCAAGGAGCTCGGCCCGCCCGCCGGGGACTCCGTCGTCCAGGCCGAGACCTGGGCGCAGGCGTCGGGCGTGGCCACCTACCCGCACGCGCCCGCGCACGGCGGCACCGTGCTGGGCTACGTCAACCCGGGCGACTGGGCGGCCTACGACGTGGACCTCACCGGGGTCACCGCGTTGCGGGCGCGGGTGGCCTCGCCGGGGCCGTCGGGCGGCTTCGAGATCCGCACCGGCTCGCCGTCCGGGCCGGTGCTCGGCGCCGTCACCGTGCCGGGCACCGGCGGCTGGGAGTCCTACGCCGACGTCTCCACGGCGCTGACCGGCGTGCCCTCCGGCACGGCCCGGCTGTACCTGGTGTTCACCGGCGCGAACTTCGACGTCGACGACTTCACCCTGGTCCGCGCCGCGGCCAGGACGCCGGCGAAGCGGGCCCGATAGCCGCCGGGCCGGTGACCGCCACGCGGGCGGTCACCGGCCCGGGACGGGGTCAGGGCAGCGCGTAGCCGAGGACCTGCTCGTGGATCAGGCCCTCGCAGCCCGCCTGGTCCGTGACCAGGTGGTCGCCGCTCGCGGCCCGGCACCGGTGCAGCGCGACCGATCCGGGCACCTGGCTGGTGTAGACGTGCCCGACCGGGCCCATCGGGAACTGCCCCTCGCAGCCAGGGTCGCGGGTGAGCATGGTGTGCGCGCCGACCTTGCACTCGTACAGGGGGACGGTGCCGGCCGCCTGGTTGCGCAGCAGCTTCCACACGCGTTCCTGGGTGAAGCCGGGCGGCAGCAGCCGGGAGCTGGCCACGTGCCCCTTGCTCGACTGGTAGCCGCGGCGCAGCTGGGTGTGGGGCAGCAGCTCGAAGCCGCACGACAACTGCGGGGGCGACAGGTCGTCGCGGTTGGCCAGCGCCCACGTGGCCCAGGCCGGTTTGGCCGAGCCGTCGGTACGGCGCAGCCCCACGCCGAGGCCGGCCGCCGTCTCGTCCGGATGGTCGCTCATGCGGTGCCAGACGTAGCTCTCGATGCCCGGCGTGCCGAGGACGTTGCGGAAGGAGTTGCACAGCTGCGACGCCTGCGCGGCCTCCGACGAGGGCGACAACGAGTTCACGCCGCTCTCGGTGAGCTGCACCTGCCAGGCCGAGGGCGTGTCCGGGAACTGCTGGCGCAGCCAGCCGACCAGCACGCCGATGTTGCCGTAGGTGACCTTCGGGAAGTCGTCGGCGGAGAACTGCGGCGCCAGCAGGTTCGGCGGGTAGGGGTGGTAGGCGACCCGCCAGGCCCGGTTGCCGGCCCGCGCCGCCAGGCCCTTGAGCACGGTCATGCCCGACAACATCGCCTCGGAGGCGGCCGGCTGGTCGTAGGCGGTGCCGAAGTGGTGGTCGAGCGAGGTGAGCACCTTCGCGGTGGGCTGCTGGGCCATGACGGCGTCGTAGGCGGCGTTGTAGTTCGCGGCGATCGCGTCCAGCCAGGCGGTCGTGCCGCAGGCCGTGCCCTGGCCGCAGCCGATGTCGAACCAGGTGTTGCTGTTGACCTCGTTCATGACGACGAAGTCGGCGATGCGGCCGTTGCCGTGCTGCCCGTCGTAGCGCTGGGCCAGCATGCCGGCGAAGCGCCCGTAGTCGGCGGGGTCGTCGGGGACGCAGAACTTCTCGAACCCGGGGGCGGCGGGCGTGCAGGGACGGGCCCCGCGCGCCCAGGCCGGGGTGCCGTAGACGACGGCGGTGACGACGAGACCGCGGGCGGTCCAGTCCCTGATGGCGGCGTCGACGGCCGAGGCGACGGTGAAGCAGCGGCCGCCGAACTCCTGCGCGCCCGCCGCGCACGGCGGCGTCTTCACGCTGGGCTCCCAGTCGGCCCAGATGAGGTTCATGGCGACGCCGCCGGCGTTGTTGCCGGCGATCTCGTTCTTGTCGGGCCAGAAGTCCGGTTGCAGGCCCTTGATGCGGTAGTCGGACCTGACCGGATACGGCAGAGCGGCGGCGGCGGTGCCGGTGGCGGCGGCCGGAGCGGCCGGAAGGAGAAGGAAGAGGACGGCGGCGATGCGGGCAACCCAACCCATGGGACCTCCTGGATTTAAACGTCTCAACAATGAGGCCCAGAAGGCGGCCAGGCAAGACCCGATTTCCTGCGGCGGGCCGACTTGAAACGTCACTGAGGAACGGTCGACGCCCTGACCATGAGCTCCGGCTGGAAGACGATCTCCTGGTGCCAGTGGTTGACATCGCCCCGGGCGTCGGTGAGCAGCAGCTCCGCGGCCGCCTGGCCGAGCTGGTGCTTGGGCTGGCGGACCGAGGTCAGCGACGGCGACAGCAGCTCGGCGAACTCGACGTCGTCGTAGCCCAGCACCGCCATGTCGTGCGGGACGCGCACGCCGCGCCGCTCCAGCCCGCGCAGCGCGCCCAGCGCCACCGTGTCGTTGACGCAGAACAGCGCCGTCGGGCCCTTGCGCGCGGGCAGCCGCTCCAGCGCCGCCTCGCCCTCGCGCGGCGTCAGCGCGGGCAGCGTGACCTCGGTGATCACCTCGTCGGGGTCGAGCCCGGCGGCCCGCACCGCCCTGGCCAGCCCCTCGCGGCGATCGGCGCACTGGCGCACGATCGGCGGCCCGTTGAGGAAGGCGATGCGCCGGTGGCCGAGCGCGAGCAGGTGGGCGCCGGCCAGCTCGCCGCCCCGGACGTTGTCGACCGCCACCGCGCAGAGCTGGGCGTCGGCGCCCGGCCGGTCGAGCAGCACCATGCCGATGCCGCGCCGGCGCAGCTCCACCAGGTGGGAGATGTCGGGCCCGGCGGGCGTGATGAGGATGCCGGGCACCCGGTGCTGCTCCAGGATCTGCAGGTAGTGGGCCTCCTTCTCGGCCGAGTCGCCGGAGCTGCACAGCACCAGGAGCAGCTGCTCCTGCGACAGCCGGGTCTCGATGCCCGGCAGCACCTCGCTGAAGAACGGGTTGCCGATGTCGCGCACCATCACGCCCACCGAGCGGCCGGAGCCGCCGCGCAGCTGCCGGGCCGGCGCGCTGGGCACGAAGCCGAGCGCCTTGATGGAGGCGCGCACCCGGCGCAGCGTGCGCTCGGCCACCAGCTCGGGCCGGTTGAGCACGTTGGAGACCGTTCCCACGGACACGCCGGCATGGGCCGCGACGTCGACCATGCTGAGCCGGCGGCGCTCGGCCGGCTTGTGGATGTCGGTCACCGGTGGACAGCCCTTCTGGTCACCTGGCAGAGACGGCCAGTCTACTGGTTGAAATGTTTCAGCCAAACGACCCTGCGCTGCACAACTGGAACCAGGGCATTGACGGATGTACCTCGCGGTGCCTACGGTGCGCATTGCTTGAAATGTTTCAACTAGCCGGGAGCTCCCTTGTCGCATCTCGCCGTGACCGACCTGCGCGTCGAAGGACTGGCCGAACCACTCGGCCTCGACGTGGACACGCCGGAGTTCTCCTGGCGGATCACCGGGGCCGGGCGTGGACGGGCGCAGAGCGCGTACCGGCTGGTCGTGGCCCGGGAGGGCGATCCGGCCGCCGAGGGGGCCGAATCGGTCTGGGACAGCGGCGTGGTGAGCTCGGCGGCGACCTTCGACGTCCCGTACGACGGCGCCGCGCTGCGGCCGAGGACGCGCTACCAGTGGCGGGTCCAGGTGGCCGACGAGCACGGCGCATGGTCCGGCTGGAGCCCCGCGCACTGGTTCGAGACCGGGCTCGGCGAGGCCGGCGGCTGGATGGCGGGCTGGATCGGCACCCCCATGGTGCCCGGCTCAGAGCGGCTGCCGTCGCTGGAGAACGTGCCGCGCATCTGGGTCGCCGGCCCGCTCGGCCCGTCCGAGGCGCCGACCGGGGCGTTCCGGACGCGGTTCTCGGTGCCGGGCGGGGCCAGGCCGCTGTCGGCGTGGCTGGTGATCGGCGACGGCGGCGGGAGCGCGTCGGGCGAGGCGGCCGAGTCGGCCGGGGCGGTCGAGGCGTACGTCAACGGGGTGCGGGTCGCGGGGGAGCGGCGGGCGGGCGCGTTCGTGGCCGACGCCGGCGACCTGGTGGCCTCGGGCGAGAACGTGCTCGCGATCAGGGCCGCCGGGCCGGGGCTGTGCGTGCGGCTGGAGGTCGTGGTCGAGGGGCGGCCCGCGCTGCCGCAGCTCGTCCCGGTGGCGGGCGAGAGCACGGTGACCGTCACCTCCGGCGGCCGGTGGCGGGCCGAGGACCGGCCGGGCGAGGGCTTCGAGCAGCCCGGCTTCGACGACTCCGGCTGGCGGCTGGCCGAGGAGGTCGGGCTGCACGGCGACCCGCCGCTGGGCCGCGAACCGGTCGGCGACCGGCCGAGCCCGTACCTGCGGCGCGAGTTCGGCGTGCCGTCGCCGGTGCGCCGGGCCAGGCTGTACGCCACCGCGCTCGGCGTCTACGAGATCCACCTCAACGGCGCCCGGGTCGGCGCCGACCACCTGGCCCCCGGCTGGACCGACTACCGCCACCGCGTCACCTACCAGACCTACGACGTGACGGCGCTGGTGGCGGAGGGACGCAACACGATCGGCGCGGTCCTCGCCGACGGCTGGTACGCCGGCAACATCAGCTGGTTCGGCTCCTTCCAGTACGGCCGCCGCCTGGCCTTCCGCGCCGAGCTGGAGATCCTGCACGAGGACGGCACCCGCACCCGGCTGCGCACCGACTCCGACTGGCGCGCCGGCTCCGGCGCGATCCGCTACGCCGACCTGCAGAACGGCGAGCGGCAGGACCTGGCGGCAGAACCGCTCGGCTGGACGGCCGCCGGGTTCGACGACTCCGGCTGGGCGCCCGCGGTGCCGGTGAGCCCGCCGGCCGGCCGGGTGACCGCCTCCGTCGCGCCGCCGATCCGGGTGCACGAGGAGGTGGAGCCGGTGCGGGTGTGGGAGCACCGGCCCGGCGTGTGGATCGCCGACTTCGGCCAGAACCTGGTCGGCTGGGTCCGGCTCACCGGCCGCGCCGGCCGCGACCGCCCGGTGGTGCTGCGGCACGCCGAGGTGCTCGACCACGAGGGCGGGCTGCACCTGGCCAACCTGCGCTCGGCCCGCGCCACGGACGAGTTCCTGCCCCGCGGCGAGCAGGCCGAGACGTTCGAGCCGCGGTTCACCTTCCACGGCTTCCGGTACGCCGAGGTGTCCGGCCTGCGCGCGGCCCCCGAGTCGATCACGGCCAGGGTGGCCCACGCCGCGATGGAACCGGCCGGCGAGTTCACCTGCTCCGACGAGCGGCTCGACCGGTTGCAGCGCAACATCGTGTGGGGGCAGCGCGGCAACTTCCTGGCCGTCCCCACCGACTGCCCGCAGCGGGACGAGCGGCTCGGCTGGACCGGCGACATCTGGGCCTTCGCCCCGACCGCCCTGTTCAACTACGACGCCGCCGCCTTCCTGCGGAGCTGGCTGACCGACGTGGTCGACGCCCAGGGCGACGACGGCGCGGTCACGCACGTGGTGCCCGACGTGCTGTCCGGCCGCGGCCTGTCGCCCAACCCCAAGGAGGCCGGCTCGCCCGGCTGGGGCGACGCGCTGGTCATGCTGCCGTGGGCGCTGCACCGGCTGCGCGGCGACGCCCGCGTGGTCGCCGCCTGCTTCGAGCCGATGCTGCGCTGGCTGGCCTACCTGGACCGGCGCTCCGAGAACGGGATCTTCCCCGACGAGGGGTTCGGCGACTGGCTGTCGATCGGCGCCGAGACCCCCAAGCGGCTCGTCGGCACGGCGATCTTCGCGCTGTCGGCCCGGCAGCTGGCCGGGCTGGCCGCCGCGCTCGGCCGCGACGCCGACGAGCGCTCCTGCCTGGAGCTGTACGAACGGGTGCGCCGGGCCTTCCGCGCGGCCTTCGTCGAGGGCCCCGGCGTGGTGGCGAGCGGCACGCAGACCGCGTACGTGCTGGCCGTCACCGCCGGGCTGCTGGAGGAGCACGAGCTGCCCAGGGCCGCGGCCCGGCTGGCCGGCGACGTCGAGGCGCGCGGCGGCCACCTGTCGACCGGGTTCCTCGGCACGCCGTACCTGCTGGACGTGCTCACCGCGACCGGACGGCTGGACGTGGCCTACCGGCTGCTGACGCAGGACACCTTCCCGTCCTGGCTCTACCCGGTCGTGCACGGCGACGCGACGACCATGTGGGAGCGCTGGGACTCCTGGAGCCACCACCGCGGGCTGCAGGACCCCGGCATGAACTCCTTCAACCACTACGCCTACGGCGCCGTCGGCGACTGGATGTACCGGACGGTCGGCGGCCTGGCCCCCGGCTCGCCCGGCTACGCCGACATCGTCGTGCGCCCCCGCCCCGGCGGCGGGATCGGCTGGGCGCGGACCGCCCACCGCACCCGGCACGGCCAGGTGGAGATCTCCTGGCGGCTGACGGACGGCGGCCTCGCCCTGGACGTCGTCGTGCCGCCCAACACCCGCGCCGAGGTGCACGTGCCCGCGCCGCCGGAGCGGGTGACCGAGGGCGGCCGGCCGGCGGCCGAGGCGGCGGGCGTGACCTTCGACCGCCTCGACGACGGGGCCGCGGTCTACCGGGTCGGCTCGGGCTCGTACGCGTTCCGCACCACCGCTGAGAGGCATTGACGATCGTGACCAGCACAAAAGCGCGCCGCCGGATCCCGTGGGGCGTCTACCTCGTCCTCCTGCCCACCTTCGCCCTGCTCGCGGCGTTCGCCTACTACCCGGCGCTCAACGGCATGCTGCACTCGCTGTACGAGTGGCGGCCGGGCTTCGGCTCGCCGTTCGTCGGCCTGGACAACTACCTCACGATGCTCGGCGACGACCTGTGGTGGGCCTCCTTCCGCAACGCCGGGATCATCTTCGTCTGGGCCGTCACGCTCATGTGGGTGTTCCCGCTGCTGGCCGCCGAGCTGGTGATGTCGCTGTCCAGCGAGCGGCTGCGGTTCGTCTTCCGCACCCTGCTCATCCTGCCGCTGGCCTTCCCGGCCGTGGTCAACGTGCTGCTGTGGCAGTTCATGTACGACCCGCGCGACGGCGTCGTCAACAGCCTGCTGCGCGCGCTCGGCCTGGACGGGCTGGCGGGCAACTGGATCGGCGACCCGGCCACGGCGCTCGCCGCGCTGATGACGATCGGCTTCCCGTGGGTGGCCAGCCTGCCGTTCCTGGTCTTCCTGTCGGCGCTGCAGAACGTGCCGGCCGAGATCTACCAGGCCGCCGAGGTGGACGGCGCCGGCCGGCTGCGCCGCTTCTGGAGCATCGACCTGCCGATGATGTTCCGCGACGTCAAGCTGCTGCTGGTGCTGGCGGTGATCTCGGTGCTCCAGTACGGCATGCAGGCCCACATCATGACCAAGGGCGGCCCCGACAACGCCACCCAGGTGCCCGTGCTGCGCATGCTCGACGCCGCCTTCGTGGACACGAGCTGGGGGTACGCGGCCGCGCTCGGCACCGTGCTGTTCGCGCTGACGCTCGGGGTGAGCCTGGGCGCGCTGGCGCTCGGCAGGAGGTCGGGATCGTGAGCCGGACCCGCAGGACCGACCTGGTGGCCGGCGGCGTGCTGGCGGTGCTGGCCTTCGCCGGGCTGTTCCCTTACCTGTTCATGCTGGCCGCCTCGGTCAAGGACAACGAGCAGTTCTTCGGCAGCTACTGGTCGCCGGCCTGGCCGGTGCACCTGGACAACTACGCGGCGGCCTGGGAGCAGGTCAGCCCGTACCTGTTCACCTCGTTCGTGGTGGCGGCGCTGGCCATCGCCGGCACGATGCTGCTGGCCCCGGCGGCGGCGTTCGTGTTCGCCCGCTACCGCTTCCCTGGGCGCAACGCGCTGTTCGGGCTGGTCGCGGCGCTGCTCATGGTGCCCTCGATCACCAGCCTGATCCCGCTGTTCGTGCTGATGCGCGACCTCGGCATCCTGGACAGCCGGCTGGTGCTGATCATCCCGCACGTCACCGCGAACACGGTCTTCGGGATCGTCGTCATGCGCACGTACATGGCGCAGATCCCCGAGGAGATCTTCGAGGCGGCGCGGGTGGACGGGGCGGGCGGCGTCCGGCTGTTCCTGGCGTTCATGCTGCCGCTGGCCCGGCCGGTCATCGGCACGGTGGCGCTGATGACGGTGCTGGGCGTGTGGAACGACTACTTCTGGCCGCTGCTCACCGTGCAGACCGACGCCTACCGGACGATCCCCGCGGGGCTGGCCTTCTTCGCCAACCAGAACGCGCAGCAGTGGGGCCCGCTGTTCGCCGGCTACGTCCTGGCCAGCCTGCCGCTGGTGGTGCTGTTCACGTTCCTGTCCAAGTGGTTCCTGGCGGGCATCCAGGGCGGCATCGTGTCCGGCAAGTGAGCCGGCGCCCGCGATTGAAACGTATCAATAAGGAAAGGACCCGTACCCCCATGAGGACACCCCCCAAGAGCGGGCTCGCGGCGCTGGCCGCGCTGCTCGCGCTGACAGGCTGCGGCCTGCTCGGCACCGGCGGCACGTCCGCCCAGGACGGCGGCGGCAAGGTGACGATCACGCTGGCCGGCCCCAACCAGTGGAACGCCAGCGGCAGCAGCTTCGGACCGGCCTGGGAGGCGCTGGTCGACGCCTTCGAGAAGCGCGAGCCCGGCATCGAGGTCAGGACGCAGGTGCTGCCCCTCGACGGCTTCATGCAGACGATCACCACCCAGCTCGCCGCCGGCACCGCGCCCGAACTGGTCTTCAACCAGCCGCCGCACAAGGCCCACGAGGTGCACGCGCTCGACGCCGAGCTGCAGAAGCCCAACCCGTACGTGCCGGGCAACCAGCGCTGGATCGACGTGTTCAGGAAGGAGTACTACGGCCCCGCCGTCTCCAAGGCGCTGAGCAAGGAGAGCGGCAAGCTGGAGTACGTCCCCTTCAACCTGGTCGCCATCGGCCTGTTCTACAACAAGGACGCCTTCGCCAAGGCGGGCATCGACCAGCCCCCCGCCACCTGGGAGGACTTCAGGAGCGCCTGCGGGAAGCTCAAGGCGGCCGGCTTCGACCCCGTCGCCCTCGACAAGGGCGGCCTGGCCGCCGGCTGGACGTGGGAGGCGGTCAGCACCCAGCTCATCGACAAGTACCACGACGACTGGAACCTCTTCGACGCCACCGGCAAGCCGGGCAAGGCGCCGACGGTGACCGAGAAGTCGATGAGCAGGGTCATCAAGGAGGGCACGCTCACCACCAGGACGCCCGAGGTCGCCGAGTCCCTGAAGATCTACAAGGAGTTCTTCGACTGCGGCACGCCCAACTGGACGGGCGTCGCCGACGGCGGCGCGACCGTGGGCTACCGCGACTTCGTCTCGGGCAAGGCCGCCATGTCGTGGGGCACCGACTTCGCCGTCGAGGCGCTGAAGGCGGACGCCAAGTTCGCCCTCGGCACGATGCCGTTCCCGACCATCACCAAGGCCAGCACGCCGCTGTCGTCGGAGGCCCCGGCCCGCTACGGCGCCTCGATCGGCGGCACCAGCTACATGATCCCCTCCACCGTCAAGGGCGAGAAGTACGCGGCGGCGGTCAAGTTCCTGCAGTACATGAGCTCCCCGGCGATCAAGCCCTGGCTGGACGCGACCGGCGGCCTGCCCGCCGTCGAGGGCGTCGAGCCGTCGGCCGAGACCGCCGGGCTGCTGGAGGGCGAGTGGGGCAAGCCGTTCCGGGTGGTGGCCCTGCCGGGCGGCCCGGAGGGCACCTCCTTCCGCGACGTCTTCGACGGCTATCTGCTCGGCCGGCGCTCCCTGGAGGAGGAGCTGGCCGACCTGGACAAGTGGTGGAAGCGCGGCATCGAGGCCGGGATCAAGAAGAACGCCTGGGGCGACGAGGACTGGGCCAAGTAGGAGGAGATGACATGCGGTTGTTGATCGCCCTGGCGCTGGCCGTCCCGATGCTGGCCCTGCCGGCGCAGGCCCTGCCCGCGCGCGCGGCGGAGGCCGGCGGGGTGAGCGGCGTCGAGGTCGGCGGGGACACGATCACCGTCACCGGCCTCGCCCCCGGCCCGGCCGAGCTGTACGCGCTGGACACCTGGCAGGACTCGCCCGAGGGCGAGCGGCCGGTCGCGTCCGTCGAGGCGGGCCCGTTCCGCGTCGAGGTGCCCCGGATGGACGGTGACCAGGACCGGCTCTACGACAAGTTCCTCGCGGTGGGCGCGGACGGCCCGCTGGGAGAGGTGCACTACGCCGACAAGCTGAGCTTCACGTCGGCCAACCAAACCCCTTATCCCGAAATGTCGGGCAAAAAGGGGTTGCAGGTGCAGATGACTGACGACGCCGAGGAGATCGGCGTCCAGCACGCCGGCATCAACCTGGCCCTCGACTCGGTCATGACGGCCGGGCCGGGCGCCCCTGGCAACACCATCGAGTTCGTCTCGCAGGGCAAGACGTACTACTTCGACCGCGGCGCCGTCGCCGGGCTCGACGCCCAGGTCAAGCCGCTGTCGGACAACGGCGTCCTGGTCAACATGATCGTGCTGGTCTACAACAGCGGCGCGCCCAACTCCGCCGCGCGCACGCTCATCCACCCCGACGCCGAGCTGGGCAAGGGCACGGTGTACGCGTTCAACACCAAGACGGCCGAGGGCGAGGCGCACTTCACCGCCGCGATGGAGTTCTTCGCCCAGCGCTACAGCCAGCCCGACGGCCGGTACGGCCGGGCGTGGGGCTGGATCGTCGGCAACGAGATCGACGCCCAGCAGTTCTGGTACAACATGGGCCGCCAGGACCGCGACGTCTTCCTCGACCAGTACGCCCGCGCCATGCGGCTGACCTGGCAGGCCGTGCGCAAGGCCGACGCCGCCGCCCGCGTCTACACCTCGCTGACGCACTTCTGGACGGGCGCGGCCAACGACGACCCGAAGTACACCTACAAGGGCCGCGACGTGGTGGACGGGCTCAACGCCCTGACCAAGCGCCAGGGCGACTTCGACTGGAACATCGCCTACCACCCCTACCCGGAGAACCTGTTCAACCCGGCGTTCTGGAACGACAAGACGGCCACGGACAGCTTCGACACCCTGCGGATCACGTTCAAGAACATCGAGCTGCTGCCGCGCTACCTCGCCCAGGACGACCTCACCTACCACGGGCAACGGCGGCGGGTGATCCTCTCCGAACAGGGCCTGAACTCCCAGGACTACTCCGCCAAGGAGCTGGAGCTGCAGGCCGCGGCCTACGCCTACGCCTACTACAAGATCGCCTTCGCCGACGGCATCGACTCCTTCATCCTGCACCGGCACGTCGACCACAAGCAGGAGGGCGGCCTGCGGCTCGGCCTGTGGACCTGGGACGAGGAGCACAGCGCGCCCTCCAACGCCGGGGAGCGCAAGCCCCTGCACGAGGTCTTCGCCGCCATCGACACCGACCGGTCGCTGGAGGTGACCGAGTTCGCCAAGAAGATCATCGGCATCTCCGACTGGAAGGACGTCATCCCCGGCTTCGACCCGGCCGAGCTGGCCGTCAGGAAGCCGCCCGCCGCGGTGGGCACCCAGCTCGACGCCAGGCCGGTGGCCGAGCGGGTGATCTCCGGCTTCGAGACCGGCGCCGACGGCTGGCGGCCCTCGGACAACGCCGCCGCCGTGGAGCGGGTGGCCGTGGACGGCGGGCACGCGCTGCGCGTGCGCTTCGACCGCGACCTGCCCGGCTGGTCGCGCTACGCCAAGTCGTACAAGGGCGCCGACGTGCTGTTCGGCAAGCCGCTCGACGCCTCGCGCACGCCGTCGCTCTCGGTGTCGGTCCGGGTGCCGCCCGAGGCCGACGACGGCTTCAAGCCGGGCAACGTCTTCACCGCCAAGGTCCGCGTCTACGGGCGCGGCGGCGCGGTCGCGGAGGGCGCCGGCACGGTCGATCCCGAGCTCGGCTGGAACCGGCTCACGCTGGACCTGTCCCGCTGGGCCCCGCGCGCCGCGATCTCCCGGGTCAAGGTGTGGGTACGCGGCTCGGCCGGCTCCGACTGGGCGGGCTCGTACGACCTCGACCGGCTGAGCCTGGCCGCGGCGGCGCTGCCCGGCCTCGCCCGGCGCAACGTCGAGGTGAGCGCGTCCACCGCCGAGCGCGGCCGGCTCGGCTCCAAGGTCACCTTCACCGTCACCAACCGGGACGTGCTGCCGATGGCCGGCCGGGTCACCCTGTCCGCCTGCGACGGCGTGGCCGTCGATCCGCCCGCGCTGCCGGTGACCGGCCTGCGCACGGGCGCGAGCCGCACGACGGAGACCACGCTGACCGCGTACGCGCCCGCCGACCAGGAGTATCCGGTCGTGTGCGCCTCCTACCTCGGGCACACGGACCGGGTGACGTTCCGGCTGCCGCCGCAGGCCGCGTACGTGCCGCCCGCCCCCGACGCCTTCGCCAACCAGGAGCTGGCCGACGGCTTCGACCGGGCCGGCGACTACCAGGTCCACCGGGTCAAGCCGGAGGACAAGGAGCTGCCGCAGGTGACGTACGCGGGCGGCGCGCTGTCGGCCGGGCACCCGTCGGCGTCCTGGTTCGGGCTGATGTCGTCGGGCGTCTCGCCGCGCAACCCGGCGTTCGCCACGGCGATCACGATCAGGAAATTCCAGGGCGACTCCACCGACATGGACACCGTCTACACGGGCCTGGTCAAGGACGGCAGCACGGACGTGGCGGCGTTCTACGTCAACAGCCACAGGTTCGCCGGGTTCGAGGTGCGCGGCCCGCAGGTGCCGGGCGGGATCGCGGTCTTCGGCGTCAAGCAGGGCGTCACCGTCCCCGACGGCGGCCGCTTCGCGCTGTCGCTGGTGGGGGAGCGGGCCGCCATGTACGCCGACACCGGCTCCGGCTGGGAGCTGGTGACCGCGGCCACCCTGGAACACCTGCCGGCGTTGTCGGACCCGGAGGTCAGGGCAGGTTACCGCTACGGCTTCGGCGTGCGCGGCGACCCCGGCCCCAGCCCCCTGGTGCTCGACGCGGTGGAGGGACGCAGCATCTCCTGACGCAGCATCTCCTGACGCGGCATCCCCTGACGCCACCTCCCGACGCCCCCCGGCCCGCCGCTCACGGCCACATGTCCTGCGGGAACCCGGTCCAGCGCAGGCCGGACGGGAGGTGGCTCAGGTCGTTGAACATCACCATCGTGGGCGGCAGGCCGGTGCGGTACTCGATGATCGTCAGGCCTGTGTTGGCGCTGTTCAGGCCGAGCCACCGGGGCGGCGGCGCGTCCAGGGCGTGCCGCACCAGCCAGGCGATCTGACCGGCGTGCGTCACCAGCACCTCGTGCAGGTCGGAGTCGGGCTCGTCGGGGACCTTCGCGAACCGGGCGACCAGGGCGTCGGCGAGCGCGCGGCCGGCCTCCGCCTCCGCCTGGTCGAAGCCGTCGAAGTAGCCGGCCCAGGACGCGGGCGTCTCGGCTGGGGCGGGCACGTACGGCACGTGGTCGACGAGCTCGTCGGCCGCGGCGACGGGCACGCCCGGCGCGCCGGGCAGCTGCCGGGCGAGCTCGCGCGCGCTCTCGGCGGCACGCGGCAGCGGCGAGTGCCACACCGCGCCGATCGGCATCGCGGCCAGCCGTTCGCCGAGCAGGGCAGCCTGCT
This sequence comes from Nonomuraea sp. NPDC001636, assembly GCF_040298265.1. NCBI lineage: Bacteria > Bacillati > Actinomycetota > Actinomycetes > Streptosporangiales > Streptosporangiaceae > Nonomuraea > Nonomuraea sp. NPDC001636. The sequence goes on along the minus strand of NZ_JBEOZT010000021.1, from coordinate 190,502 downwards.
GCCGCCCGGCGTCGGTGAGCTGCCCGAACGCGTCGGCCGCGCCGTGGCGGGCCAGGTAGAGGCGTCGTAGCGACATGGATGATCGGGGAGCGGCGGGTCGGAGACCGCTCCCCTCTCCTTTCCCAGGGTCAGGTGGCGGTGACGGTACCGGCGGTGCCGTCGACGGTGACGAGCGCGCCGTCCCGGAGTCTGCTGGTCACGTCCGGGACGCCGAGGACGGCGGGGATGGCGTGCTCGCGGGCCACGATCGCGGCGTGCGAGAGCACGCCGCCGGTCTCGGTGACGACGCCGGCGACGATGCGCAGCAGCGGCGTCCACGCCGGGTCGGTGAAGGGGCAGACGAGCACGTCGCCCGGGAGCACGCGGGCGAAGTCGCGCGGCCCGCGCACGATCCGCGCGGTGCCGGTGACGGCTCCGCGGCTGCCCGGCGTCCCGACGAGCGCCCCGGCCGGCACGTCCGCCTCCGGGGCGGGCGGGCCGGCGGGCGGCGGAGCGGCGGTGACCGGGCGGGCCTGCAGGATCCAGACGCGGCCGCCCGCGACGGCCCACTCGACGTCCTGCGGCCCGCCGCGCAGGGCCGCGATCCGCGCGCCCAGCCCGGCCAGCCGCACGGCGGTCGCGTCGTCGATCGCCGCCCGCCCCCGGAGGTCGTCGGGCACGTTCCGCACGACGAGCCGCGCGCCCTCCCGGTCGAGGCGGGTGCGTTTGTCGGCCACGGCCCGCACGACCGATCCGTCCGCGGCGACCCGGTAGGAGTCGGGGGTGACCGTGCCGCCCACGACGCTGGGCCCGAGGCCCCACGAGGCCTCGATCCCGGTGGGCTCGCCCGGCCCGCCGGGGGTGAACATGACCCCGGACGCCTCGGCGTCCAGGTGGCGCTGGACGACCACGGCCATCGCCGGGCCGTCGCCGGACCCGCTGCCGTCGCCCGACCCGCGGCCGGCGGCGGCGCGCGGCGAGAACAGCGACGCCCAGCAGGCGCGCACCGCCTCGGCCACCCCGCCCGCGCCACGCACGGCGAGGAAGCTCTCGTACCGGCCGGCGGCCGAGCTCAGGCCGGTGTCCTCGTCGGCCGCCGACGACCGCACGGCCACGAGCGGGTCGCCGAGCCCGGCGAGCCCCCGCGCCAGCGCCGCGGCCAGCCCGGCGTCGAGCGTGCGTGCCTCGATCGCCCGCCGCGCCGCGGCCAGGTCGTCCGGTCCGGCGGTGTGCCGTCCGAGGTCGAGACCGCGGACCGCGGCGAGGTAGGCGGCGAACGGCACCACGAAACCGTCCGGGACCGGCAGCCCGGCCCGCAGCAGCGCGCCGAGCGCGCCGCCCTTGCCCCCGCAGGTGTCGGCCGCGGCCGCCACAAGGGGTACGATCATCCGCCCGCCCTTCAACAAAATGTTGACGATGTCCCGCCGATTGTGAATCATGTCCCGCATGCAACGCAACCACGACCCCGTCCGCGCCCCGAACGCGGACCAGCTCCAGGCCCAGCGCGAGAAGGAGGCCCGCCGGCGGCTCATGGCCCTGGGCGCCGACCTGCTCGACCCGCGCCCGTGGCAACCCCCGCCCGTCCCGCCGTCGGCGGTCGACCTGACGCGGTTCGCCGTCTGGCGCAACGCCGGCCTGGAGCCGGAGGACGTCCTGGGCGCGCTGGCCCTGCTGCCCGCCGCGCGCGCCGAGGTCGAGGCGATCGAGTCCGCCCTGCTGTTCACCGCCCGCAGCGCCGGGCTGACCTGGGCGCAGATGGCGGAGGCGATGGGGTTCAACTCGCCGCAGGCGTGCCAGCAGCACTACACCCGCCTGACCACCCGTCAGGAGGCCGGCTCATGACCCGGCAGTCCGCGCCCGACCTGCTGGCGCTGCACGCCGTACGCGTCACCGGCTTCGCCGACACCCCGGTGCTCGCCCGCCGGTACGCGCTCGGCGTGGCCGAGACGGAGGAGGAGCTGCTCGACGCCGAGGCGCGCGGCTGGGTGAGCCGCTCCGAGTTCGCCGGCACCGGCGGCTGGTCGCTCACCGAGGCGGGCCGGGCCGAGGACGAGCGGCGCCTGGCCGCCGAGCTCGACCAGGCCGGCTGCGGGGAGGAGGTCCGCGACGTCCACCGCGAGTTCCTCCCGCTGAACGCCCTGCTGCTCAAGGCGTGCACCGACTGGCAGCTGCGTCCGGACGGCCGCGACCGGCTCGCCGCCAACGACCACTCCGACCCCGCCTGGGACGCCCGGATCCTGCACGAGCTCAGCGTCGTCGGCCGCGCCCTCCAGCCGCTCGCCGACCGGCTGACCGGCGTCCTGGCCCGCTTCGGCGGGTACGACACGCGCTTCGCCGCGGCCCTGGCCCGCGCCCGCAACGGGGAGGGCGCGTGGGTCGACCGCACCGACGTCGACTCCTGTCACCGCGTCTGGTTCGAGCTGCACGAGGACCTGATCTCCACCCTCGGCCTCGACCGCCACGCCCACTCCTGACGGCGGCGCGCGTCCGGGCGCAGGGTGGTGTGGTGCGCGCGGCACGTCGGGGGAGCCCGGGACGCGCACGGCGGCGAACTCGCCGGGTCCCATTAGTCGTCGGTGATGGTCAGGCCCGCCTCGGCGGCCGCCGCGTAGGCGTCGTCGATGTGCACCACGCGGCGTCCGGCGCGGGCGAGCAGGCTGGTGGCGGCGGCCGCCCGGTAGCCGGAGCCGCAGTGCGTCCACACCGTGCCGGCCGGGACGTCGGCCAGGCGGTGCGGCAGGTCGGGCAGCGGGATGTGGGTGGCGCCCGCGATGTGGCCGGCCCGCCACTCGTTGGTCATGCGCACGTCCAGCACGACGTCCGGGGCGGGCAGGTGCGCGGGCGCGCGCCCGGCGCGGACGGCGGCCAGGTCGGCGAACGTGGCCACCGCCAGCTCGCCCAGCCGGTCGTCGTGGCCGCCGGCCCACCGGCCGGGGTCGCCGGTCGCGGCGGCGGCCGGGCGGTCGACGCCGATGCGGGCCAGTTCGCGCTGGGCGGCGGCGACCTGCGCGGCGTCCTCGCCCAGCAGGGTGATCGGCGCGCCCCAAGGAGCCATCCAGGCGAGCCAGGTGGACATGGGGCCGTCGAGGCCGAAGCTGAGGGTGCCGGTCAGGTGGCGGCTGGCGAACGCCTTGCGCGAGCGCAGGTCGACCACCCATTCCCCGGCCGCGATCCGCTTCCCGAGCTCCTCGGGGTCGGCGGTCCGTACGGGGGTGAGGTCGATCGGGCCGCCGCCCTCGGAGTTGCGCGGGCCCATGTGGGCGTAGTAGGCGGGGTAGGCGTCGAGACCGGCGAGGGTCTGGGCGACGAAGTCGTCGGCCTCCAGGCGCAGCGCCGGGTTGGCCTGCCGCTCGCGGCCGATCGTGGAGGCCGGGGCGTCGGCCTGCGTCGCCGAGCAGAAGCTGCCGAAGCCGTGGGTGGGCCACACGTGGGCGCCGTCGGGCAGCAGGTCGGCCAGGCGGTGCGCCGAGGTGTGCTGGCGGTGGGCCAGGTCGTGGGCGTGCTCGGCGCCGAGCAGGTCGGTGCGGCCGGTGGTGCCGAAGAGCAGGGAGCCGCCGGTGAAGACGCCTTCGGGGCCGTCCGGGCCGGTCAGGATGTACGACAGGTGGTGGAAGGTGTGACCGGGCGTGGCCACCGCCTGGACGCTCATGGCGCCGGACAGCGTGACCTCGTCGCCGTCGGAGACCGGCCGGCGGTCGAACCGCACGCTCTCGTCGGCGGCGACCAGGTAGGCGGCGCCGGTCACCCGGGCCAGGGCCAGGCCGCCCGAGACGTAGTCGTTGTGCAGGTGGGTCTCGGCCACGTGGGTGATGCGCACGCCGAGCCGTCCGGCCAGGGCGAGGATCCGGTCGATGTCCCGCTGCGGGTCGACGACCAGGGCGACCTGGCCGTCGTGGGCGAGGTAGCTGCGGTCGCCCAGGGAAGAGGTCTCCACCACCTCGATGTGGATCGTGCTCATCTTCTTCGCCGCCTTCGTGTCGTCGCAGTCGCGGTCCGGCCGGTCTCCGGGTCAGGGACCGTCCTACCCATTGATACCCTGGGGGGTATCGGGCAGGTAAAAAGACGGGCATGCGAGGGCGTGCGAGTTCATTCGTCGCCTTCGGATGCCCGTGGGGAGATCAGTGCTGCATCAGGACAGGGCCAGGAACAGCTTCTCCAGCCGCTCCGGCGTGATGGCCGGCTCCTCGCCGCGCTCGCGCGCCGCCTGGCACTGCTGCAGGCCGGTGGAGATGATCTTGAATCCGGCCCGGTCCAGGGCCTTGGACACCGCCGCGAGCTGGGTCAGCACCCGCTCGCAGTCGTCACCGTTCTCGATCATGGCGATCACCCCGCCGAGCTGGCCGTGGGCCCGCTTGAGCCGGGTGAGCGCCTCGGCCAGGACGGCCGCGTTCATGTCCATTCGCTCCACCTCCACCGCCAATATACCCCCCGAGGTATGGTGCCGCGCACGTCCGCGGGGGCGCGGCGGAGGCGGAGGCGGTCACGGGCTGGGGGTGAGCCCCTCGGCGATCCTCTTCAGCTCGGCGGACACGGCCCCGGCGTCGCGGAACTCCTTGGCGTACGTCGGGCTGAACATGATCTCGGCCCACTGGCGGTCGCCCATGCGGAGGAAGAGGGTGGGGGTGCCCGCCATGCCGTCCTCACCGACGTTCTGGACGACCAGGTAGCCGCCGCGGTCGCCGACGGTCACCTCCTCGCCGTCCCCCTCGTCGCGGTAGGCCGCGATCCGGTCGCCGACCTCCTGGACGGCGCCGTCCTCGTACATGTAGATCTGCACCCGGTAGGAGCCCGGGTCGTCGCCCTCATAGAAGTAGGCGGTCGTGTACTTGTCGCCGAAGTCCACCGACCAGCCGGACCACTTCAGCCGCTCGGCCAGGTACCCCACCTTGACGTGCCCGAACTTCTTCCCGTCGCCCAGGTCGCCGAGGCTGGGCGGTTCCGACGGCTGGGGCGGGGTGTCGTCGATGGCGGGCGGCTCCGGCGTCACGGAGATCGTGACCTGGCCGCCGGTCGCGGTCGTCGTGCTCACGCCCAGGTACGCCACGGGCGCGGCCACGACCGCCACGGACGCCGACAACGCCGCGATCCGGCCCCGCACCCGCCTGCGCCGGGACCCGCGCACCACCCGTTCCAGCAGGTCGGGCACGGCGTGCAGCCGGGCGGTCTCCTCCGTCATGAGCCGGCGGAGCTCCTCCTCAAGCGTGGGCATTCCTGATCACTCCTTCCACTGTCTCCCGTCCGAGGGCCGAACGGAGTTTGGCCGTCGCCTTCGAGGCCTGGCTCTTGACCGTGCCGACCGAGCAACCGAGCACTTCGGCGGTCTGCGCCTCGCTGAGGTCCTCCCAGTACCGCAGGACGATCACCGCCCGCTGCCGGGGCGGCAGGGCGCGCAGCGCGTCCATGAGCACCTGGCGCAGGTCGGTGTCCGTCGCTCGGTCCGGCGTGTCCGGCGGGCTGTGCATCGGGATGATCCTGAGGATCGCCCGGCGGCGGGCCCGGCTGATGGCGGCGTTGACGATGACGCGGCGCACGTACGGCTCGGGGCTGTCGTGGTGGACCCGGTCCCAGTTCCGGTACGTGCGCTCCAGCGCGGTCTGCAGCAGGTCCTCGGCCTCCGCCTCGTCGCCGCACGCGAGGTAGGCGACCCTTAGCAGGCTCGTGGCGCGTGCGGCCACGAATGCGCCGAAGTCGTGTTCCGTGGCGCTCACGGCTGTCTGTCCGATTTCACGCTTCCTTATACGCCTGGGCGCCGGCGGCGGTTGCCCGCGAGAGCGGGGGAAGACGGCGGGCAACCCTTCGGCGGGCCCGGGCGTATGGAGGGTCATGACTTCGTCTTCATGGACCGCGGCGGCGACCTTCCGCCGCCTGATCGCCATGGGCGCCGGGCTGGCGGTGGGCGCCGCCCTCGGCACGCCGGCGCCCGCCGCGGCGGCCCCGCCGGAGGGCGCCTACTGGCACGTCAAGGAACTGCTCACCATGCCGCAGGAGGGACGGTTCGGCACCAGGGTGCACCCGTACTCGCTGGTCAAGAGGCAGATCACGGAACGGTGGACCACCCCCGACGGCAGGGCCTGGTACGCCTACCGCGAACTGGGCACGACCCCGCCGACCCCGGCCGACAAGGAGGCCTGGCGGCGGGCCGGCTCACCCGTCAGGTGGAGCGAGTCGATCGACGGGAGGACCGTTCGGCTGTCCACCGAGCCGTCCAAGGGCCACGTGGGGACCGCGCGGGAGCTCGTCACGTTCGAGCTGGCCGGGCAGTTGCTGACCTACGACGAGGTCCAGCGCCTGCCCGCCGATCCCGCCCTGCTCAAGGACTGGCTCTCCAGGGCCGGCCGGGTCGGCGGCGTCCCCGCGAGCGCCCTGCCCGGCTGGGTGGCCGGGACGCTGCCCCAGCTCCTGCACGTGCTGCCCGCGCCGAAGGAGGTCCGCGACGCCGCCTACCAGGCGATGCTCACCATGCCGGGCGTGCGCGCGGACGGCGACGCCAAGGACGAGCTGGGCAGGCCGGGCGTCGCCGTCGTGATCGAGGAGGTGAACGGGACGGGCGAGGCGGCGCCGCGGACGAGGAACCGGCTGATCGTCGACACCGGCAGGATGGCGCTGCTGGCGCAGGAGTACACCACCGGGGGCAGCGGGAAGGGGGCCGTGAAGTCGTCCGTCACCACCCTGGCCGAGGTCGGCTGGACCGACGCCCGGCCCGCCGTACCGGCCCTGCCCTGAACCGGCCCGGCCCGCCGCGCCGGCCACTGCCCTGACAGTCCGGTTGCTGCCATGACGGTCCGGCCGCTGCCCTGACGCTCCGGCCCCCGTCCTGACGGTCCGGGCCTGCTCTGACGGCCCGGCGGGGGCGGGGCCGTCAGTCGCGGAGGACCTCCACCCGGTAGCGGCCCTCGCCGTCGCGGTGGGCGCCGTGGATGTCGGTGGCCAGGCCGGGGAAGGCCCGGTCGAAGTCCTCCAGGGCGCGCAGGTAGCTCAGCAGCGGGCCGTCGGCCGCGCCGGTCGCCTCGCCGGGCATCAGCATGGGGATCCCGGGCGGGGTGACCACCACGGTCGCCGCCACCACCCGCCCGGCCAGCCGATCCAGCGGGACCCGCTCGGTACGGGAGCGGATCATGGCCTGGTAGACGTCGGCGGGCGTGGAGACCGGCTCGGGCAGCGCGGTGAAGACCTGGTCGAGCAGCGCGCCCACGCCCGAGTCGCGCAGCTTCGCGTGCACCTCGCCGCAGAACGCCCGCAACGACACGCCGGACGGCCCGAACCCGGGCAGCACGTCCGCCAGCGCCTTGTCGTCGTCGTAGGCGTTCTTGAAGTCGGTGAGCGCGTCGATCAGCGTGCCCCACTTGCCCTTGGTGATGCCCATCGAGAACAGCACCAGCAGCGTGTGGTCGCCGGTCTTCTCCACCACGATGCCGCGCCGCTGCAGGTAGGCGGCCACGACCTTGGCCGGGATGCCCCACTCCAGCGTGCCCTCGGCCGCGTCCGCGCCGGGGCAGGTGATCGTCACCTTGACCGGGTCGAGCAGGGCGTAGTCGTCGCGCATGCCGTCGAAGCCGTGCCAGGCGGCGCCGGGCTCCAGCACCCAGCAGCGCGGCTCCGAGCACAGCAGCGCCGGGTCGGCGTCGGCGAACGGCACGGCCCGGCCGGTGTGCGGGTCGAGCACCGAGGGCGGCTGCCAGAGGCCGAAGAACCAGCCGGGCCGGCGGCCGTCCTCGCGGATGCGGGCGGCCAGCCGGGTCATCGCCTGCCGGAACCGGACCGCCTCGACGATCGCCTCGCCGGTCAGGAACGACCCGGAGGGGCCGTCCATCATCGCCGCGGCCACGTCGAGGGAGGCGATCATCGGGTACAGCGGCGAGGTCGAGGCGTGCATCAGGTACGTCTCGTTGAACGCGTCGAAGTCGACCGGCGCCCGCGGCGAGGGCCGGACGTGCAACATCGCCGCCTGCGACAACGCGGCCAGCAACTTGTGCGTGGACTGCGTGGCGAACACGGTGGGACGCCCCGGGCCGGGCAGCGTGCGCTCGTCGACCGACATGGCGTACCGGCGGGAGTAGAGCGGGTTGAACCGGCCGTAGGCGAACCACGCCTCGTCGAAGTGCAGCCGCGGCACGGTGGCGCCCAGCAACTCGGCGACCCGGACCGCGTCGTAGCAGACGCCGTCGTAGGTGGAGTTCGTGACGACCGCGTACGCGGGATCGCCCGCCGCGAGCGGATGACCGGCCACCCGCGCCCGGACGGCGGACGCCTCCAGCGCGGCGGCCGGGATCGGCCCGGCCAGCCCCAGCCCGTTGCGCTCGGGAACCAGGTAGACCGGCCGCGCGCCGCTGATCGCCAGCGCGTGCTGGATCGACTTGTGGCAGTTGCGGTCGACCAGGACGGTGTCGCCACGGGCGATCGCGTGGTGCCCGACGATGCGGTTGGCGGTGGAGTTGCCGTTGACCACGAAGAACGTGCGCTCGGCGCCGAAGACGCGGGCCGCGTTGTGCTCGGCCTCGCCGATCGGGCCGGTGTGGTCGAGCGGCGAGCCCAGCTCCCCGACGGAGATCGACAGGTCGGTGCGCAGCAGCCGCTCGCCGTAGAAGTCGAAGAACGCCCGGCCCACGGGCGACTTCAGGAACGCCACGCCGCCCGCGTGCGCCGGGGTGTGCCAGGAGTAGGGGTGGTGGTCCTCCAGGTGCACCAGCGCGCGGAAGAACGGCGGGAGGATCTGGTCGGCGTACTGGTCGGCGGCGTGCGCGATGCGCCCGGCGATGAACTGCGGGGTGTCCTCCAGCGGGAAGACGTAGCCCTGGATGACCTCGTACACCCACAGCGGCAGCTCCTGGTCCTGGGTGATCAGGAAGACCGGCAGGCCGCGGAAGCGCTTGGCCACCGCGGCCAGCAGGTCTTCGGCGCCGGGCGCGTCCCAGGCGGCCAGGATCGCCGTGAGCGAGGCGTCGGAGCCGACCACCGCCAGGGCGTCGGCCGTGCGGCGGGTCCAGCGCACCTGCAGGCCGAGCTCGGCCATCTCGGCGCACACCCGGCGGATCTGCTCGGCGAGCGCCGAGTCGGCGTCGGGGTGTTCGGTGACGGCGGCCAGAACCGTTCGCTCCATACGGCACTCCGTGATCGATCAGGGACCGGAAACTCCCCGATCGTAACGCCAAGGAATGGCAAAGGCACGGTAAGTGACGAAAGCCTGCCGGGCGCTCAGAGGCGCCGTCCGAGTGCGAAGATCCGGTCCTCGTGCCAGCGGCGGCCGTCGCTGACCAGCAGGCGTACCTCGCGGACCCGGGCGGCCAGCGGCAGCCCCGCGGCCAGCTCGGCCGCCACGTGGTCGAGGAGCTCCGGTTCCTGCTGGTCGGCGACCGTGAGATGGGGGACGATCGAGGCGAACCGGCCTCCGTAGGGCGGGGCCTCGGGCCAGCGGGCGGCGACCGCCTCCGTCAGCTCCCGGAATGGCCGTTCGGGGTCGGGGGAGAGGTAGAGCACCCCGGGGAACCTGCCGCACCCGGTGAACCGCACGTCGAAGGCGGGATGCGCGCCGATCAGCCGGTCGAGCGCCCCCTCGTCGAGACGGTCGCGATCGAGGAACGGGTAGAGGATCGTCACGTGCGCGGGGACGCCGTCGGCGGCGGCGGCGTCCAGCCGGGAGCGCCAGGGGCCGACCAGCGGCTCCGCTTCGGGGATCGCGACCACGAGCGCCGTCTCGCCGGCTCGGTAAGGGCCCGGTTCCGTGGGAGGCATGACTCAGGCTCCCAGACCGTCCGCGGCGCCGGCCACCGATTTACCCGGGCCGGTCCTCCATGGCGCCGGCCGCCGATTCATCCGGGCAGGCCGGCCGCGCCGGGGCCGGGCGCCGATTCATCCGGGCCGGCCGCGCCGGCGCCGGGCGCCGATTTGTCCGGGCCGGTCGCGCCGGGGCCGGGCAGCAGGTCGACGTCGCCGGCGTGCATCGGCGCGCCGCAGTGGGCGCAGCGCAGCTCCACGGCGCTGATCTCGCCACACGCGTGGTGGCGGTAGAGCACGGGCGGCCCGGCCTCGCCCGCGAGCCACCTGTCACCCCATCCGGCCATGACCATGAGCAGGTCGACCAGCTCGGCGCCCTTGGCCGTCAGGTGGTATTCGTGGCGCGGCCGCCGGTCGTAGGGGCGGCGTTCGAGGACGCCGTGGTCGATCAGGTGGGCGAGCCGTTCGGTCAGCACCTTGCGGGAGATGCCGAGATCGGCCTGGAGCTGGTCGAACCGCCGCACCCCGGCCCACACGTCCCGCAGGATCAGCGGCGACCACGGCTCGCCGATCACGTCGAGGGTGCGGGCGATGGAGCAGGCCATCTCCGCGAAGTTCGTGCGCTGCATGGCCCCCACTCTACCTTTTGGGGTTCCCTGAGGGAACTCAAGGTGTTACGGTTACAGAGTCTCCTCAAGGAACCCCAGAATCCGGAGAGAACCATGGAACTCGACCCCGACGTGCGCGGCGTGCTCGACGGCACCCCGATCGCCCACCTCGCCACCGTCCTGCCCGACGGCGCCCCCCATTCCGTCCCGGTCTGGATCGGCACGCACGGCGACCATCTCGCCGTCCTCACCGGCCCGCGCTCCCGCAAGGCGCTCAACCTGCGGCGCGACCCGCGGGTAGCGCTCTCCCTGACGCCGCCCGGCGACCCGTTCCGGCCGGTGCTCGTCCGGGGCCGGGTCGTGGAGTGGGTCGAGGGCGAGGCGGGCTGGGAGATCGTCGACCGGATCGCCGCGAAGTACATCGGCGGCCCCTACTCGCGCGCGGAGGAACGGGTCGTCCTGCTCATCGAGCCCGACCGGCAGAGCGCGGGCTGACCTCCGCCGCCGGCTGCGGGCTCTCCCTGCGGCGCCGGTGGTAGCAGACGGCGGCGGTGGCCAGCGCGGCGCCCCACAGCGGCCAGAAGCACTCCGGCAGCCATGCTCCCCACTCCTCCAGCGCGAACCGGCCGGCCACGGTCCAGCGGATGTAGGTGAGCCCGGCCACCGTGATGATGATCGAGACGAACCCGGCCGGGACGACCGCCAGCAGCGGCGGCACCCGCCGGCCGCGCAGCCCCGGGATCCACCGCGGGAACACCTCGCCCCACCGCTGGATCAGCCCGAGGGTCAGCACGCCGCCCAGCGCCCCGAACGTCGCCAGGTACGCCCCCGCCAGCCACAGGCCGTCCTCGCCCTGGGCCAGGAACTCCGTGCTCACGCCGAGCGGGATGCCCAGCGCCCAGGCCCACCGAGTGGCGCAGTAGACCAGCGGCACCGCGACCGCCACGTACACCGCGATCCGCCCGCGCGCCGGGGTGAACCAGTTCCCGCGCCCGCGCCCGTGCTCCCGCGCGGCGGCGGCCAGCAGCAGGCCGCCCAGCACGCACACGAGCTGGTTGAGCACCGGCCACGGCCAGGCGTCGGCGAACGTCGCGCCGCCCAGCCCCCAGCCGAACAGGGGCGCGGCCAGGAGCAGCGGCGTGTAGGCGACGCCCATCATCAGCCGCGAGTCCGGAACCACCAGCACCAGCAGCGCGGCGATCGGCCAGGCCAGAAGGACCGGCACCCGCCCCCACGCCCCCTCCGCCGGGCGGCGGCCGTTGCGGCGGGTCAGGGTGAGTGCCGTCGCGGCCACCAGGGCCGAGAACGCCGCGATCCACCAGCCGAACGGCGGCGCCGTGCCGGCCAGGATCGACAGCGCGCCGTCGGGGTCGGGATCGTCGGCCCCCCAGGGATAGCCGGGCGCCCCGAGCGCCCACGCCGCGCCGAGCAGGCCGTAGGCGACCGCCCACAGCGCCGCCGCGTACCCGTACCGGCCGGAAGTGAAGATCGTCATGCGACGAGCCTGCCAGCGCGGGCGCACGGCGGGCAGATGCCGTTCGGCACCTCCCGCGGGCCGCGGCAGTGCCGTTCGGCACGTGGGGGGTGCGCGGCGTAGGCGCATATCGTGTCCCGGATGAACGTGCTGTGGATGGCGGCCGCCGCGCTGCCGGCGGCGGTCGCCGTCGCCGTGGCGGCGATCGGGTTGTTCCTGGCCGGCAGCAGGGCCGGGTGGCTCGCCTGGCTGGTCCTGCCGGCCGCGGGCGCGTCCCTGGCGGTCACGGTCCTGTGGCGGGCCGCCGGGGGCCCGTCCACGCCGGGCGTCGGCGCGCTGGGCATGGCCGAGAGCGCGGCGCTGACGGTCGCGGCCGGGCTGGTCGTCCGGTACGCGCCGGTCCGCCGGGCCGTGCCCGCGGCGCTCCTGGCGGGGCTCGCCGCGGCCACCTGGCTGCCGCGGGTCTTCACGCCGGCCTCCGCGCTGGAGGCGGTGGGGGCGTGCGCGTTCTGGGGGACGGGCGTGCTGGCGGGCGCCGCCGTGGGCGCCTACCTGCGGCTGCTCGACGTACGGCAGCGGCGGGCGGTGGCCGACACCCGCACCGTCCTGCGGCTGCGGCTGGCCGGCGACCTGCACGACTTCCTCGCCCACGACATCAGCGAGATGGTCGCGCACGCCCAGGCGGGCGCCGTCGCGGGCGATCCGCTGCGGGCGCTGGAACGCGTCGAGGCGGCCGGTCAGCGGGCCCTGTCCACGCTCGACCGCACGCTCGACATGCTCCACCACGACCGGCCCCTCGGCCCGTCCGGCGACCTGGACGGCATCGCCGAGGCCGCCGCGCGCTTCGCCGCCGCCGGATCCGCGCACGTCGGCGTGCGGATCGACCGCGCGGTGGCCGTCCCGGCGGAGACGGCGGCGCTGGCCTACCGGATCGTGATCGAAGGGCTGACCAACATCCGGCGGCACGCGCCGCGGGCGGGCCGCGTCGAGCTGTCCGTCACGACGCCGGGCGACGTCCTGGAGATCACGCTGACCAACGACGGGACGTCCGCCGCGGCGGGCCGCCGCCGCGGCGGCTCGGGCCTGCCCGGCCTGGCCGCGCTCGTCGCCGAGCAAGGGGGCGAGCTGGTCGCGGGGGCCGTGCCGGACGGGTGGTCGCTGGCGGCGCGGCTGCCGCTGCGACAATCTCCCGGGTGAGCATCCGCATCCTCGTCGCCGACGACCAGGAGGGCATCCGCGACGCCTTCCGCCTGATCCTCGACGCCCAGCCCGACCTGAGCGTGGTGGCCGAGGCGGCCGACGGCCGCACCGCGATCGACACCGCCCTCGCCGTCCGGCCGGACGTGGTGCTGGCCGACATCCGCATGCCCGGCGCCGACGGCATCGAGGTGACCCGCGCCCTGTCCGGCACCGGCATCCACGTGGTGGTCGTCACCACGTTCGGGCTGGAGGAGTACGTCCAGGCGGCGCTCAGGCACGGCGCGGCCGGGTTCGTGCTGAAACGTTCGGGGCCCGCGCTGCTCGTGGAGGCCGTCCGGGCGGCGGTGAACGGCGACATGCTCATCAGCCCCCAGCTCACCGTCCGGCTGCTGCGCGGCAGCGGCCCGGAACGGGAGGTGTCGGACGTGGTGCTGACCGAGCGGGAAGACGAGATCGTGGCCCTGGTGGCCCAGGGGCGGACCAACGCGGAGATCGCCGCCGAGCTCTTCCTGTCCCCGGGGACGGTGAAGAACCATGTCGCCGCGGTCCAGCGCAAGATCGGCGCGAGGAACCGGGTGATGATCGCGGGATGGGCGTGGGCGACCGGCAGGGCCCAGCCGTGACGGGGTGCGCCCGTCCGTGCCGTGCCGCCGGTCAGGGGAGGTGGCGGGCCAGGTAGAGGGCCGTCTCGACGTTCAGGTCGACCTGCTCGCCGAGCGTGTCGAGGAGCGTGCAGAACAGGTTCTCGCGCACGTCCTCGGCCAGGATGCGGTAGGACGACTGGGTGGACAGCAGGGCGACGTAGTCGGCGGCCGAGACCGTGCGTCCCGACCGGTAGAGGCGGGTGCCGAGGTCGCCGAACTCGGGCGGCAGCCCCATCTCCCGGGCCCACTCACGGGCCCCGGCCTCCTCGCCGATGGGCCTGCCGATCGGGCCGGTGTTGGGCCTGATATGCGGGGCGAACCGCTCGTGCGCGGCCAGCAGCCGCGCGGTCGCCCCCTCGTCGGCGGGCCAGTCGACGTTCCAGAACAGGGCGAGCCCGCCGCCCGGGGCCAGCGCCGCGGCGGCCCGCCGCCAGCGCACCTCCTTGTCGACCCAGTGCCACGCCTGGGCGCAGTACAGCAGGCCGAACGCCCGCTCCGGGACGTACTCCTCGAACGCCGAGACGGTGACCTTCACGTTCGGCCGGTCGGCGGTCCGCCGGGCCAGCACGGCGGCCATGGCCGGATCCGGCTCGGTGGCCACGACCTCGACGCCGGTCGCCGCGAACAGCTCCGTCGCCTTCCCGGTGCCCGCGCCCACCTCCAGCGCGGGCCCTCCGGCGTAGGCCAGCACGTCCGCGGCCAGCTCCGCCGGGTAGCCGGGCCGGACCCTGTCGTACTCGTCGGCGACTTCGCCGAAGACCCTTCCTTGTATGCGTCGTGTTGTCATGTGCCCGATCCTCATTCCTGATCGTCCAGGCGCACAACCCCGCCGGCGCACATTGAGTACGCGCTACTCAGGCCGGACGAGCCCGGCCGTCGCACGCTTGGTCGCATGAAGAGACACCTCCTTCGCCCGGCGGCCGTCGCCGCCCCGCTGCTCGTCCTCGCCCTCACCGCCGCCCCGGCGCCCGCGTCGGCCTCGTCCGTCTGGGCCGCCTCGAACGTCCAGCTCGTCAACCGGCAGACCGGCAAGTGCCTGACCATCGCCGGGGGCGTCAGCACGGAGAACAACGTGCACGCCGTCCAGTACGACTGCGACAGCCACCCCTCCCGCCGCTGGGACGTCTGGGGCTACTCCAGCGCAGCCCTGCAGGTCAGGAACCGCCAGACCGGCAAGTGCCTGACCATCGCCGGGGGCGTCAGCACCGAGAACAACGTCGTCGCCCTCCAGTACACCTGCGACACCCACCCCTCGCGCTACTGGGCCCTCGGCAACCGCGTCGGCCAGTACGTCGAGTTCCGCAACGTGCAGACCGCCAAGTGCCTGACCATCGCCGGCGGCGTCAGTCCCGCCAACAACCTGGAGGCCGTCCAGTACACCTGCGACGGGCACCCGTCCAGGTTCTGGGAGGTCCGCGACTACTACGGGAGCTGACCGGCTCGCCGCCACGGGGTGGCCGCCGGTCAGCCGGGGGGCGCGCCCAGCAGGGGCAGCCACACCTCGTCCACGATCTCGGCGATCGACTCCTCCGGCACCCGGCGCATCGTGACGAGCATGTCGTGCCGGAGCAGGTCCAGCGGCAGGTTCACCACCCTGGACGAACGCGGCACGTCGGGCAGCTCGCCGCGCTCGACCGCCCGGCCCACGATCGTCTCGAACGCGGTCGCCCGGCCGGGCGGCAGCAGCGTGTCGCGCAGCTCGGTGAGGCTGGTGCCGGCCTCCCGGAAGTAGTCGGCGAGCTGCACGCTCATCAGCGTCAGCATGCCCGCGCGGTCGTCACCGGCGTTGCGCAGGAACCCGACGGCGTCCTCGCGCAGGCTGCCGGTGTCGGGCACGTCGATCAGCCGCCAGAACTTGGCGAGGGTGGCCAGCAGCAGGTCGTCGCGCCGGGGCCAGCGCCGGTAGAGCACCGGGCGGCTGGTGCCGGCGCGGGCGGCGACGGCCTCGAAGGTGAAGCCGTGGTAGCCGTGCTCGACCAGCACCTGCCAGGCGGCGTCGAGGATCGCCTCCTCCAGCGCGGGGCCGCGACGGCGGGACGCGCCGCCGGGGGCACGGTGCTTGAGAGTCACTTGCGTATCTTATCCCGGCGCCCTACGGTGGCCGGAATTAGATACAGCCCTGTACTCAAAGGACCCTCCATGATGTTCGACGTCATCGTCGTCGGCGCCGGGCCCGCCGGCCTCTTCCTCGCCTGCGAGCTGCGCCTGGCCGGCGTGCGGCCGCTGGTGCTGGAACGACGGCCGGAGCCCGACCTGTCGGACAAGGCCCACGGCCTGGCCGGGCAGGTCGTCCGGCTGCTGGACCACCGCGGCCTGTTCGAACGCTGCGGCGGCCGGGGCGTCCCGGCGCCGGCGCCCGGCCACTTCTTCGGCGGGATGCCGTTGCCGCTGCACACGCTCGGCGAGGCCAACCCGATGTACCTGCTGCCCTGCGACCAGCGCGACCTCGAACGGGTGCTCGCCGCGCGCGCGGCCGAACTGGGCGCGGAGGTGCGGCGCGGCCAGGAGGTGATCTCCTTCGGCCAGGACGCCGACCGGGTCGAGGTCGTGACCCGCGGCCCCGGCGGCGCCGAGACCACCCTCACCGCCCGCTACCTGGTCGGCTGCGACGGCGGCCACAGCCTGGTCAGGAAGGCGGCGGGCATCGGCTTCCCCGGCGTCAGCGACGACCACGTCGTGGACCGCTCGGCCCTCATCGGCCCGAGCGAGCACTTCCGGGTCCTGCCCGGCGGGCGCGTCCTGATCGAGGGGCTCGGCGAGATCCCCGCCCACTTCCACCGCACCGATCGCGGCGTCTTCACCCTCCTGGCCCACGACCTGCGGCGGCCGCTGATCAACACCGCCGAGTGGGAGGACCAACCGGCGGGCGGCTACCCGGGGCCGGGCGCGCCGATGACGCTGGCCGAGATGGAGAAGAGCGTCGAACGCGTCCTCGGCGTGCGCCTGCCGCTGAGCCCGCCGCCCGAGGGGGCGCCGGTCATGCTGCGCCGGCTGTGCGGGCGCAACACCCGGCTCGCCGACCGCTACCGCGCCGGGCGCGTCTTCATCGCCGGCGACGCCGCCCAGGTGAGCCACGGGCCCACCCTGAACCTGGCGCTCCAGGACGCCGCCAACCTGGCCTGGAAACTCGCCGCCACGCTCCGGGGGCAGGCCCCGGAAGGGCTCCTGGACAGCTACGAGACCGAGCGCCGCGCGTGCGCGGAACGGGTGGTCACCCAGACCCTCGCCGCGACCGCCCTGCTGGCGCCCGGCGCCGAGGTCACCGCGCTGCGACGGCTGTTCGCCGAGCTCCTGGGCCGTACGGAGAACCTGCGCATGATCGCCGAGCTGATGGCGGGCGGCGACGTCCGCCATGACATGGGGGAGGAGCGGCCCGCCGGGCCCACCGGCTGGTTCGCGCCGTCCCTGGCGCTGACCACCGGCGACGGGCGGCCGTGGCGCCTGGCCGAGCTGATGCGCGACGCCCGCCCCCTGCTCCTGGACCTGACCGGCGGCGACGCCCTGGCCACCGCCGCCGCGCCCTGGCTCGGCCGGGTGCGCCACGTGGCCGCCACTGCCGCCGACGCCCCCGCCCCGGCGCTGCTCGTCCGGCCCGACGGCTACGTCGCCTGGGCGGGCGCGGGCCCCGACGGACTCAGGGCCGCCCTCGCCCGCTGGTTCGGCCCGAGCTGAGCCCGGCCGCCCGTCCGGACGGGGAGGGGTCACTCCGGGCTGGTGAGGCGGGCCAGCACGATGCCGCCGACGATCAGCGCCAGCGCCGCCATCCGGCCGATCGACATCGGGTCCTTGTGCACGACGACGCCCAGGGCGATCGCGCCGACGGCCCCGATGCCGGTGAAGACCGCGTACGCGGTGCCGACGGGGAGGGTCTTCATCGAGTACGACAGCAGCCAGACCGCGGCCACCATGAGGACGAAGCAGATCAGCGTGGGCAGCGGCCTGGTGAAGCCCTGGGTGGGCTTGATGCTCTGCGCCCAGGCGATCTCGACCAGCCCGGCCAGCCCGAGGATGAGCCAGTTCATCGTCAGAACTCCTTCCCCAGATCGCGGGCGCCGCGCAGCGCGGCGGCGTACAGCTCGTCGTGCTGGGCGCGCAGGTGGAACAGGCCGGGGTCGACGCGGGAGTTGGCCAGCTCGGCGGTGACGACGGTGGTGTCCTCGACGGCGAAGTGGCCGGCGAAGAAGTCACGCAGGTAGCGCTCCTGGTAGTCGAACCTGGCCTTGGGGGCGCCCGGCGAGTAGGCCCCGCCGCGCGCGGTGGTGACCACGAAACGCCGCCCGGCCAGGGACATCTTGGGGAAGGTCACCTGGTCGAGCCAGGCCTTGAGCGCCGACGGGATCGAGTAGTTGTACATCGGGGTGGCGATCAGCACCACGTCCGCGGCCACCAGCTGCGACAGCAGCGGCTCGACGATCGCCCAGGCGGCCGCCTGCTCCGGGGTGCGGGCGGCCTCGTGGTAGCGGGAGATGTCGGTGATCTGGTTGGCCATGACGTAGTCGCACAGCTCGGTCCACGCCTCCCCGATGTGCGGCACCGGCTCGGCGGCCAGGTCGCGGTGGACGTAGGTGCCCTCGGGGTGGGCGGACCGCCACGCCTCGGCGAAGGTGTCGCCGAGTTCGCGGCTGATCGAACGGCGTCGGGCGCTGGCGTCCAGGTGCAGCAGAACGGCCATGGGAGGGGCTCCTCGAAATAAGTGGACATCGCGTCCGGTTTGCGGTCGAGGTGACCGTAGCAAGTAAGCGGGCACGTTGTCCACTTATGTCGGAGTGGGTTAGAGTCGCCGCCATGGAGTCCCGTACCGAGTTGCTGACCGGACGTCCCGTGGCGGAGACGGGCCGCCCGCGCGAGCGCGCCGACGCCGCCCGCAACCGCGCCAAGGTGCTCGCCGCGGCGGCCGAGCTGTTCGCCACCCGCGACCCGCGCGCCGTGACCATGGACGACATCGCCAAGGCCGCCGGCGTCGGGCGGGGCACGCTCTACCGCCGCTATCCCGACACCGTCTCGATCGCGCAGGCCCTGCTCGACGAGCACGAGCGCGAGCTGCAGGAACGCCTGCTGCGCGGCGACCCGCCGCTCGGCCCCGGCGCGCCCCCCGCCGACCGGCTCGCCGCCTTCTACGCCGCGATGGTCGGCCTGCTGGACGAGCACATCTCGCTCGTCCTGGGCGCCGAGCAGGGCCCGCTGCGCTACGCCACCGGCGCCTACGGGTTCTGGCGGGCGCACGTGCGGGTGCTGCTGACCGAGGCGGGCGTCCCGGAGACCGAGGCGCTGGCCGACATCCTGCTGGCCCCGCTGGGCCCCGACGTCTACGCCGAGCAGCGCAGGCGCGGGCTCACCCCCGAGCAGATCACCGCCGCCCTGGCCCGGCTGGCGCACGGCATCGTCGCCCGGGACGCCGGCCGCTGACCGCGCCGGCGGCGGCTCACCCCCAGGCCGCCGCCTTGTCGTACGGATCGACGTTCCTGAAGGCCATCCCGACGATCTCCGCGACGTCGTCGTCGCCGTAGGTCCCGGGCAGGGCGAGGCCGAGGCGTTCGAACAGCGCCCGCACCTCCTCGACCGTGGGCGAGAACGACAACGTCACGTCCTCGGCGCCCCTGAGGTTCAGCGGGCGCGCCTGCGCCGGCACCCGGTTGAACTCCTCGCCCCGCACCAGCCGGACCGCCGACTGCTCCTGGAGCAGGGACGGCAGCAGGTCGCGCTCATGAACAGGTTGAGCGACTGGGCGTTGCTGACGGCCTCCGCGGTGGCGATGCCCGCGACGTCGAGGACGCTCACCACGACCGCCACCGCCAGGGCGACGAGGATGTCGACGTTGACGCCGATCCAGGCGAGGATGCGCTTCACTGACCGTCCCATCGCGAGGGGCCACGGGGTGACACCCCGAATCATGAAGCAGAACCCGGCGCCGCGCGAGGGGCCGGGTCGTCCTCGCCTGCCCGCTCCGGTCGTGGCGTTACGCGGTGAGGGCGTCGCGGAGGAAGCCCAGGATGTCCGCCCGCGCGTCCTCGGCCTGGGGGGCCAGGGCCGGCAGGCTGAGGAAGGCGTGCCCGGCCCCCGGGTACTCGGCCAGGCGGGCGGGGGTGCCGGCGGCCTGCAGCGCCTCGGCGTAGCGGCGGCCGTGGTCGGCGATCGGGTCGTGGGTCGGCACCGCCACGAGCGCCGGGGCCAGCCCGCCCAGGTCGCCGGCGTGCAGGGGGGAGAGCGCGCGGGCGTCCGTGCCCTCGGGCGCGGCGAGCCGGTGGACCAACCGCAGCACCGGCACGCCGAGCGTCGGGGTGTCGGCGTGTTCGGCCGTCGAGGAGTGGTCGAACATCGTACCGGTCACGTCCACGGCGGGGTTGACCAGCACCTGGGCCTTCAGGGGCAGACCGGCGTCGCGGGCCCTGATCGCCGCCAGGGCGCAGATCAGCCCGCCGCAGCTCTCGCCGAACAGGACGGCCCGCGCCGGGTCGACGCCCCACTGCGCGGCGTGCTCCAGCACGTGCCGGAGCGCGTCCCAGCCGTCGTCGGCGGCGGCGGCCAGCGGCGTGTGCCGGTCGAGCAGGCGGTGGTCCACCGAGACGACGACGGCGGGCAGGTGGGCGGCGAGGTGGCTGTTGACCCAGTCGCTCTGCGGCGCCGTGCCGACGAAGCCGCCTCCGTGCACGTGCAGCACCAGCGGCAGGACGTCCCCCGGCCCGGCCGCTCGGGGCCGGTGGACCCGGACGCGGAGGTCGCGGCCGGGCAGCGCCACCGTCCGCCAGTCGATGGCGGCGCCGGGATCCGGCCGGCCGGTGATCGCCTGTGCCTCGACGGAGGCGCGCAGCCGGTTCTCCGCCTCGACGTAGGCGGCCAGTTCGGCGGGGGTGACGGTGTCCCAGTCCGGCGTGACCGGACGGGTGAAGGTGTCGCTCATGGGGTCTCCTCGGCTTTTCGCTACTTGAAGTATCGATACCTAAGGTAGCGAAAATCTGGCACGGCCGGTCTATGACCTCGATCACACACCGGTCCGTCCGTGAGGCACGCGGGGAGCGGCCCCGCGGCGGGTGGCCGGATCGGAGCGGGGGTTCTTCGCAACACGAGATGTTGGGTGTGACTTTTTGATCCGCCCTATATATGGTGTCTCCCGCAGCCGGTTCGGTCGCCCCGCCAGGGCGGCCGAAGCAAGAGGGAACCCGGTGGGAATCCGGGACTGCCCCGCAGCGGTGAGTGGGAACGAACGCCGTCAGACGCACTGGGCCGAAGGCCCGGGAAGCGACGGCCAGTAGGCAGCGACAGCATGCCCACAAGTCCGAAGACCTGCCGGCGCGCCGCGCGCGATCATGCGCGCGCGGCTGCTCCGAGGCCGCGCGGGACGGCGGACGGCACCGGCGAGAGGGCTGTGGCGCCTCGCCGTCCGCCTCCTGCGCGCGTTCTCGGCGACCGACCGAGTTCACGAGGGGAGAGCGCAGTGACGGTCACAGGGGACCCGATGACGGACCTGGCCGGGACGGCGCGGGCGGACGCCGACAGGTCCGCGCCGCGGCGTGTCCAGATGCAGGTGCGCAAGCGCAACGGCACCGCGGAGCCGGTCGACGTCAACAAGATCGTACGTGCGGTGGAGCACTGGGCGGCCGATCTGACGGACATCGACCCGATGCGGGTGGCCACCAAGACGATCAGCGGCCTCTACGACGGGGCCACCACCGCCGAGCTCGACCGGCTGTCCATCCAGACGGCCGCCGAGATGATCGGCGAGGAGCCGCAGTACTCGCGCCTGGCCGCGCGGCTGCTGTCGGGCTACATCGACAAGGAGGTCCGCGGGCAGGGCGTGGCCTCCTTCAGCCAGGCGATCCGGCTGGGCCACGCCGAGGGGCTCATCGGCGACGAGACCGCCGAGTTCGTCAACGCCAACGCCCGCAAGCTCGACGACGCCATCGACGTCACCGCCGACCTGCGGTTCGAGTACTTCGGGCTGCGCACGGTCTATGACCGTTACCTGCTGCGCCACCCGTCCACCCGGCTGGTGGTGGAGACGCCGCAGTACTGGCTGCTGCGCGTGGCCTGCGGGCTGGCCGAGACGCCCGCCGAGGCGGTCGGCTTCTACCGGCTCATGTCGTCGCTGGCCTATCTGCCCAGCTCGCCGACGCTGTTCAACTCCGGCACCCGGCACACCCAGATGTCCTCCTGCTACCTGGTCGACTCGCCCCGTGACGAGATCGGCTCGATCTACGACCGCTACGCCCAGGTGGCGCAGCTGTCGAAGTTCGCCGGCGGGATCGGCATCTCCTGGTCGCGGGTGCGCTCCCGGGGCGCGCTGATCCGCGGCACGAACGGGCACTCCAACGGCATCGTCCCGTGGCTGCGCACGCTCGACGCGTCGGTGGCCGCGGTCAACCAGGGCGGCCGGCGCAAGGGCGCGGCCTGCGTCTACCTGGAGCCCTGGCACCCGGACGTCGAGGAGTTCCTGGAGCTGCGCGACAACACCGGCGAGGACGCGCGCCGCACCCACAACCTCAACCTGGCCAACTGGATCCCCGACGAGTTCATGCGCCGGGTCGAGGCCGACGGCACCTGGTCGCTGTTCGACCCCGACGAGGTCCCCGAGCTGCCCGACCTGTGGGGCGAGGCGTTCGAGGAGGCCTACCGCGCCGCCGAGCGCGACGGCCGGTACGTCCGGCAGGTCAAGGCCCGCGACCTGTACGCCAAGATGATGCGCACCCTGGCCCAGACCGGCAACGGCTGGATGACCTTCAAGGACGCCGCCAACCGCCTGTGCAACCAGGCGGCCGAGCCCGGCAACGTCGTGCACCTGTCCAACCTGTGCACCGAGATCGTCGAGGTGTCCAGCGACGCCGAGACCGCGGTCTGCAACCTGGGCTCGGTCAACCTCGCCGCCCACCTGACGGGCACGGGCCCCGACGGCGACATCGACGGCGGCATCGACTGGGAGCGGCTGCGCGCCACCGTCCGCACCGCGGTCACCTTCCTCGACCGGGTGATCGACATCAACTACTACCCGAGCGAGCAGGCCGCGGCCAGCAACCCGCGCTGGCGCCCGGTCGGCCTCGGCGTGATGGGCCTGCAGGACGTCTTCTTCGCCCTGCGCCTGCCGTTCGACTCGGCCGAGGCCAAGGAGCTGTCCACCCGGATCGCCGAGGAGATCTACCTGTCGGCGCTGGAGACCTCCGCCGCCCTGGCCGAGCGCTTCGGCGCCCACCCCGCCTACGACCAGACGTGGGCGGCCCGTGGCCGGCTCCAGCACGACCTGTGGGGGGAGAGCGGCACCCAGGCCGGGCGCTGGGACGCGGTGCGCGAGCGCATCGCCGCCCACGGCCTGCGCAACTCGCTGCTGATCGCGATCGCGCCGACCGCCACCATCGCCTCGATCGTCGGCTGCTACGAGTGCATCGAGCCGCAGGTGTCCAACCTGTTCAAGCGCGAGACGCTGAGCGGGGAGTTCCTGCAGATCAACAACGCGCTGGTGGCCGAGCTGAAGTCGCGCGGCCTGTGGAACGACCGCGTCCGGGCGGCCATCAAGCAGGCCGAGGGCTCAGTGCAGGGCATCGCCGAGCTGCCGGAGGACGTGCGCCGGCTGTTCCGCACCGCCTGGGAGCTGCCGCAGCGGGCGCTGATCGACATGGCCGCCGCGCGCTCGCCGTTCATCGACCAGAGCCAGTCGCTCAACCTGTTCATGAGCGCGCCGACGATCGACAAGCTCTCCTCGATGTACCTGTACGCCTGGAAGTCCGGCCTGAAGACCACCTACTACCTGCGCTCGCGCCCGGCCACCCGCATCCAGCAGGCCACCGTGCCCCTCGCGTCCCCCGCGGCCCCCGTGCCCCTCGGGAACAAGTCCGAGGAGGCCCTGGTGTGCTCCCTGGAGAACCCCGAGTCGTGCGAAGCCTGCCAGTGACCCCCGAGGAGAATCCGATGTTGCTCGACCCGGGCATGAGCCTGACCCTGCGGCCCATGCGCTACCCCCTGTTCTTCGACCGCTACCGCGACGCGATCAAGAACACCTGGACGGTCGAGGAGGTGGACCTGCACTCCGACCTGAAGGACCTGACCAGGCTGTCGGCGGCCGAGCGCCACCTGGTCAGCCGCCTGGTCGCCTTCTTCGCCACCGGCGACACGATCGTGGCCAACAACCTGGTGCTCAACCTCTACCAGCACGTCAACGCCCCCGAGGCGCGCCTGTACCTGAGCAGGCAGCTGTTCGAGGAGGCGGTGCACGTCCAGTTCTACCTGAACCTGCTGGACACGTACGTGCCGGACGAGGAGGAGCGGTTCGCGGCGTTCGCGGCGGTGGAGAACATCCCCTCCATCCGGCGCAAGGCCGAGTTCTGCTTCCGCTGGATCGACTCCATCGGCGGCCTCCAGCGGCTGGAGACCCGCGAGGACCGGCGGGCGTTCCTGCTCAACCTGATCTGCTTCGCCGCCTGCATCGAGGGCCTGTTCTTCTACGGCGCGTTCGCCTACGTCTACTTCCTGCGCTCGCGCGGCCTGCTGAACGGGCTGGCCTCGGGCACCAACTGGGTCTTCCGCGACGAGTCCATGCACATGGCCTTCGCCTTCGACGTGGTGGACGTCGTCCGGCAGGAGGAGCCGGACCTCTTCGACGAGGAGATGGCAGGCCAGGTCAGGGAGATGCTGGCCGAGGCGGTCGACTGCGAGGCGCAGTTCGCCGAGGACCTGCTCGGGCAGGGCGTGCCGGGCATGTCGACCGCGGACATGCGCTCGTACCTGGAGCACGTGGCCGACCGGCGGCTGGCCCAGCTCGGCATCGAGCCGCTGTACGGGTCGAAGAACCCGTTCGCGTTCATGGAGCTGCAGGACGTGCAGGAGTTGTCGAACTTCTTCGAGCGGCGGGTGTCGGCGTATCAGATGGGGGTGACCGGCTCGGTCAGCTTCGACGCCGACTTCTGATCCCTACAGATCTACAACGTAAAGCCGTCCGGCGGGACGAATCCCCGCCGGGCGGGTCAGGCGGGGTCGGGGCGGTTGTCCTTGCCGTCCAGCCAGAGGACGTCGGACTCGTCGCGGTGGGAACCGGTGGTGCCGACGTGCCTGGCGTCGATCCGCGGACCCTTCTTGATCACGTGGACGAGGGCCATGGCGTGGCCGCGTCCGAGGTCGTAGTCCTGCTTGAGCCAGTCGATGATCGTCCCGGCCTTGGTGGACGGGGCGTCGAAGCCGCGTTCCTTGGCCAGGGCGATGAACTCACGGGGGGTCAGTCCGGTCTTGCCTTCGATGTTGTCCAGGTAAGCCTGGAAGGACATGGTGTTCTCCGCTCGTCATGGGGTGTTGCGGCCATGATGCACCATTTCGATGGGTGCGCCGTCTCAGTAGAATGCCGTTCCGCCGAGTGCCGAGGGGTGACGGTGATGGACGAGCGCGAACTGAGCCGCCCGTGGGAAGGCGTCCTGGTCACACCGGGCCCGGCCGTCCGCACGGGCGTGCTCGTGCTGGCGGGGTCGAGCGGGCGGATCGAACGGGACAGAGCCCGCCTGCTGGCCGCGGAGGGGGTGACCGCGCTGTCGATCCGCTGGTTCGGCGGGCCGGGGCAGCCGCCGGGCATCTGCGAGATCCCGCTGGAGACGTTCGTGTCGGCCGTCGATCTGCTGGAGTCCACCGGCGTCCGGCGGGTCTGCGTGCTGGGCATGTCGAAGGGGGCCGAGGCCGCGCTGCTGACCGCAGTCCGGGACCGGCGGATCGGCGGGGTGGTGGCGCTGTCGCCGACCTCGCTCGTGTGGGGCAACGTCGGGCCGGGGCCGGACGGGGAGAGACGTCCCTACCGGTCGTCCTGGACGTGGAAGGGGCGGCCGCTGCCGTTCGTCCCGTACGACGACGACTGGGCCGAGGCCGAGCCTGAGCACGGCCCGCTGGCCCTGCGCGAGCTGTACGAGCTCAGCCAGCGCACGTTCGCCGGCCTGTTGCCGGCCGCGGAGATCCCGATCGAGGCGGCGGCGGCCGACGTGCTGCTGGTGGCCGGCGGGGATGACGCCATGTGGCCGTCCCTGCCGTTCGCCCGGCGGCTGGCCGCCCGGCGACGTGCCGCCGGGCGCCCGGTGCGGGTGGTCAGCCGGGCCGGGGCCGGTCATCGTCCGCGCCTGCCGGGGGAGGGGCCCGCCCCCGAGTCGCCGGACTTCGTCTACGGGGGCGACCCGGTCGCCGACGCCGGGCTCGGGGCCGACGCCTGGCCGCACATCCTCGACCTGCTGCACGGCTGACGCCCGCGGTTCCCCTACGGTGATCGTCTTCTGCTAGTTTGTACCTTCCGGCCGGATGTCGCATCTGGCCGAGAGTGCTTGTATGACCACTTCTCCGGTAAGTGTGCGGCTCGTCGAGGCCGCGGATCACCCCACCGTCGAACGCCTCTGGCTCATGTTCCGCCACGACATGGCGGACTTCCAGGGCGGGCTCCCCGACCCCGACGGCACCTACCACGGCGACCGCCTGCGCACCGCCCTCGATGACGACGACTGGACGGCCTACCTGTTCACCAGCGGCGACCGGCCGGTCGGGTTCGCGTTCGTGCGTGCGGCGGCCGGCCCGGTCCGGGTGCTGAACAGCTTCTTCGTGGTCCGCGGGGCGCGCCGGTCGGGGATCGGGCTGCGGGTCGTCCGGGAGGTGATCTCCCGGCATCCCGGGCCGTGGCGGATCGCCTTCCAGGACGCCAACACGGCGGGCGTGGCGTTCTGGCGGCGCGTGGCGACCGAGTTCGCCGGTGAGGCGTGGACGGAGGAGCGCCGGCCCGTCCCCAACCGCCCGGACGTCCCGCCGGACGTGTGGATCTCCTTCACCGCAGCCGAGATCTGATGGTGTGGTACGTTCTTGCGACGCATCGAACTGAGGGGGTGAGACCGATCAACGTTGTGACAGGTCGGGGCTCCCTCACGCGCATCGCCTAGGGAGCGCCCGCACAAGGCATCCCGAAAGGCTCGAGACGCGCATGCGTTTTCTCTCCCGGACGTCGGCCGACGGCGTCATCGAACGATCCTTCGCCCTCGGCGACGTCCCCGGCGTCCTGTGGACCCCGCGCGACGCCGAACCCCGCGGCCTGGTCCTGATCGGGCACGGCGGCGGGCAGCACAAGCAGGCCCCGGGCGTCGTGGGGCGCGCGCACCGGCTGGCGGCCGAACGCGGCTTCGCAGCGGCGGCCATCGACGCGCCGGCCCACGGCGACCGGCCCCGGAGCGCCGAGCACGAGCGGATCATCGCCGCGATGCGGGAGCGCATGGCCGGCGCGGGCGACCCCACCCCGCTGCTGGCCGAGCTGCACACGCTGCTGGCCGCCCAGACCGTGCCGGAGTGGCGGTCGGTCCTGGACGCGCTCGACGACCAGGGGCCGGTGGGTTACTGGGGCGTCTCGCTGGGCTGTGCCCTGGGGATCCCGCTGGTGGCCGCCGAGCCGCGGATCGGCGCGGCGGTCCTGGGGCTGAGCGGCACCTCGCTGGCCTCGGCCCAGGCCGCCGCCGGGATCACCGTCCCGGTGCGGTTCCTGCTGCAGTGGGACGACGAACGGGTGCCGCGGGCCGAGGCCCTGGCCCTGTTCGACGCCCTGGCCTCGGCCGAGAAGACCTTGCACGCCAACCCCGGCGGGCACGCGGACGTGCCGGACTTCGAGATCGACAGCGCCCTGCGCTTCCTCGCCGACCGGCTGGCCTGAGGCCGCCGCGGCCGGCCACGCCCACGACGTATTCGCCTGGGACGTCAGGAGCCGCCGGTGATCTCGACGACGGCGTGGCGGTTGTGCTCGTCGGTGAGGTGGTCGAGGAGGTAGTGGGCCAGGTCGGCGCGGGAGATCGAGCCCGCCTTGGCCAGGGGCGCGTTCATGGCGGTGCGGTAGCGGCCGGTCAGGGGGCCGTCGGTGAGCATCGGCGGGCGCACGATCGTCCAGTCGATGTCGTGGGCGGCGGTGACGGCGGCCTCCATGCGTCTCATGTCGGCGTAGCCGTGCCGGTAGAGGCGCTGGATCACGAAGCGGGTGACCAGGCGGCGGCCCAGCGGCGTGCCCGGCGGGATGTCCAGGCCCGCCGACGACAGGCACAGCAGGCGGCGCACCCCGCCGTCGCGCATGGCGGCGACGACGTTGGCGGTGCCCTGGGAGTAGACGGTGGTGGGGTGGCCGCGGTCGGTGCTGCCCAGGCACGACAGCACGGCCTCGTGCCCGGCGACGGCGTCCCGCCAGGGGCCGGGGGTCAGCACGTCGCCGCCGATCACGCTCACCCGCTCGCCCACCGGGACGCGGGCGGGGTCGCGGGCCAGGACGGTGACGTCGTGCCCGGCGGCCACCGCCTGCTCGACCACCTGGCGTCCGGTCCCGCCGGTCGCGCCGAGGACCATCAGCTTCATGCCGCACCGGCCAGGGCCCGTACGACGGCCTCGGCGATCTCGCGCTGGCCCTCGATGCTCAGGTGCACGCCGTCGTCGAGGAAGTGGTGGTCCTCGCGGACGGCGAGCCTGGTGTCCACGGTCGGCTCGGGACGGCCCAGCAGGTGGTCGGCGGTGGCGTCGACGTCCTTGCCGGCCCAGGTGATGCCGGCGCGCCGGAAGTGCGGGTAGGCGGCGGCGCGCGGCTCGTCGAAGGGGCTGGGGGTGAGCCAGACCCAGCGGACGGGCCCCCGCCGCTGGGCCAGGTCGTGCAGCATGGCCAGGTTGCGCTCGGTCTCGGCGGCGCTGACCAGGGTCGGCGCGTCGGGGGCCAGGTGCTGGGCGTCGTTGGCGCCGATCATGCACAGCACCAGGTCGGGACGCTGGAAGCCGAGGGCGGGCAGCTGGGTGAGCGCCTGGGTGGTGGTGCTGCCGGTGATCGCCAGGTTGGTGAAGCGGACGGCGTCGCCGGGACGGCGCAGCGCGACCACATGGCGCAGGATCTCGAACCAGGACAGGCGGTCGGCGGTGGTGCTCTCCCCGAGGGCCACCACGTGGAAGGCGTCGCGGGAGTCCTCGGGGCGCAGGGGCAGCCGGTCGACGGCGTCGGCGAGGCCGGGCCGGGCCAGCAGCGTCTCGGCGGCCTGCCGGGTCTGGCGGTCGAAGGCGTCCAGCAGCGCGCGGTAGGCGTCGGCGTCGAGGCCGAACAGGGCGGCGAGGCGGGCCTCGTCCGCGCCGATCAGGTACGGCAGGGCGCCGGGCCGCTGGAACCGGACGAGCCGTTCGGTCATCGGGTCGGTCATGACATGGCCTCCGTCTGGACGGTGGATGCGGGGGACGGGCGGAGCGCGGCGTTCGTCACGAGACCCGTCCGCCGGTGAGGTCGAGGGTCGCCCCGGTCACCCAGGAGGCGGCGGGCGAGGCGAGGTAGAGGACGGCCTGCGCGACGTCGGCGGGACGGCCGACCCGCCCGAGCGGGAAGGCCGCGGCGAGCTGGGCGAGCCGCTCGGCGGGCAGCGCGGCGAGCTTGTCGTTGAGCACGGCCGAGGGCGCCAGGCAGTTGACCCGCACGCCGTCGCCGCCCACCTCGGCGGCCAGGTGCCGGGCGAACATGACCACGCCGGCCTTGGCGGCGGCGTAGGCGGCGTTGGCGCCTCCGGGCTGCCGGCCCGCGGTGGACGACATCAGGATGATCGACCCGGCCCGCCGCTCCAGCATGCCCGGCAGGAACTCGTGGACGGTGAGGAACACCGAGGTCAGGTCGGACTCCAGCACGGCACGCCAGCGGCCGGGGTCGAGCCCCGCGGTCGGCGCGGGCGCGCCCTGGCCGCCGGCGAACGGGGCCAGGATGTCCACCGGCCCGAGCGCGGCCTCCACCGCGGCGCGGATGCGGGCCAGGGTGGCGGCGTCGGTCACGTCGCCGGGCGCGGCCAGCGCCCGGCCGCCCTCGGCGGTGATCGAGGCGACGACGCGGTCCACCGCCTCGGTGTCGCGGCCGGTGACCGCGACCCGGACGCCGTTGGCGGCCAGCGCGTGGCAGGTCGCCGCGCCGATGCCGCGGGAACCGCCGGTGACGAGGGCGACCTTGCCCTCCAGTCCGGGATGTCTGGGCCAGTCAGGCCGGTCGGTGGTCATCGCATTACTTCTCTCCAGAGAAAGGTTCACCTATGTGAAAGGTTCTGTGCGGAGTACAGTATGCGCTGTGTCCGCGTCCCGCAACCGCCCGATGGGCGTCGCCTTCCTGCTCGCGCAGCTCGGCGCGCACGCCGCCGGCCGGTTCGCCGCGCGGGTCGCCGAGCTCGGCCTGTCGCCGTCCGACGTCGGGCTGCTGCGGATGATCGCCCTCCAGCCGGGCCGCAGCCAGCAGTCGCTCGCCGCCGACCTCGGCGTGGTGCCCAGCCGGGTCACCGCGCTGCTCGACCCGCTCGACCGGGCCGGCCTGGTGGAGCGGCGCCGCTCGGCCGGCGACCGCCGCAACCACGAGCTGCACCTGACCGAGCAGGGCGCGAAGGTGATGGAGGACATCAGGAGGACCGCGATGGCGCACGAGGCCGACGTGACCTCGTGCCTCAGCCCCGACCAGCGCGGTCAGCTGCTCGCCCTGCTGGAGCTGGTCGCCGCCGACCAGGGCCTGACGCCGGGCGTGCATCCCGGCTACCGCCGCTCCTGAGGCCGCCCGCCGCCCGGCGGGCCGTAGGTCCCCGCGCGGGAGGACCTACGGCTCTGGCAGCAGCATCCGCCCGGGCCAGAGGCTTGGATCATCACCACCGGATGCGAAGAAGGTGTTCACGAATGAGGCACAGGCCCATCGCCCTTGACGCCGACGACGTGCAGGTCAGGATCCGCGGCGGCGGCGTGCGCGCGGCCGACGTGCGGCGCGCCCGCCACACCGTGGCCGACCTGACCCGGCTCGCCCACGAGCCGGTGCTCGGCGCGACGGTCAAGCTCGCCGCCACACCGCGGGTCGCGGGGGAACGGCGGACGGCCGAGGCCGTCGTGGACGTCCAGGGCCGGCTCATCAGGGCCCGGGCCGGCGCCGGCTCCACCCGCGCCGCCATCCACCTGCTCGGCGACCGGCTGCGGGCGCGGCTGCTGGAGAGCGCCCGGGACTGGGAGAACCGGCGCGGCCGCCAACCCCGGTCGCCCCACCTCGCCCCGCCCGCCGGGGAACGCCGGATCGTCCGGACCTTCACGGCCGCCCGCGCCGTGCCCGACGAGGCGGCGGTGGACATGGACGACCTCGACTACGACTTCCTGCTGTTCACCGAGACCGCGACCGGCCAGGACAGCGTGATCTACCGCACCGGCGACGGCTACCGCCTCGCCCGGCTCGACCCCCGTCCCGACCTGCCGGCGCCGGCCTGCGCGGCGATCTCGGTCAGCCCCCTGCCCGCCCCCCGCCTCACCGCCGGGCAGGCCCTCGACCGGCTGGAGCTGACCGGTTTCCCGTTCGTCTTCTTCGCCGACTCCGGCACCGGGGCGGGCTGCCTCCTCTACCGCCGCGACGACGGGGACTACGGCCTGGTGACCACGGCACACGAAGACTGAAGGCCGGCGCCGCCCCCGGACCGGGGGCGGCGCCGGCCTCTCGAAGATCCGTCACACGACGGCCGCGCGGGCGGGGGCGATGCGGCGGCCGGAGATCTGCTCGGCCTCCACCACGATGTAGTGGTCCCGCTCGCCCGGCGCCCACGTCGTCAGCGGCAGCTCGGCCAGGCGGGCCAGCTCGGCTGCGTCGGTGACCTCGCGCGCGTGCCCCACCGCCGTGACCGACCAGCCGGTACGCCGCCCGGCGTCGAAGTCGTCGGCCTCGAAGGCCACCACGGCCCGCCGGGTGGCCGCCGCCAGCTTCGACCCGGTCGCGGTGCGGATCACGATGGACCGCCCGTCGAGACAGAAGTTCACCGGCTGGACGGCGGGCAGGGCACGATCGGTGAACACGATCCGCCCGATGGGCATCGAGGACAGCAGCAGGAAGCACTCCTCCTCGGAGAGCACCTGCAGTCCGGACGAGTCGAGCTGCATGCTCTCCAGCATCCCCGACCCGCCCCCGCCCGCGGCAGGGACGAAAGTCCCATCTTCCCCGGCGACCGGCCCGCGGGTGGCCGGATGTCCGGCCCGGGACCTTCGGCCCGACAAGTGCGGACGTTCGCCCCGGTCAGCGGCCAGGCCCCGGTCCCTAGCCTGAGAACCGGCCCGCGGTCGCGGGTCTCACCCCCGGGACTGTGGAGGTCACCATGTTGTCCGCGGAATCCGCCGCCGTCGTCCGCGCCACGCTGCCCGTCCTGGGCGCCTCGCTCGACGCCGTCACCGAGCGGTTCTACGCGACGATGTTCGCCGACCGGCCCGAGCTGCTGGACCGCCTGTTCAACCGCGGCAACCAGGCCAGCGGCGAGCAGCGCAAGGCGCTGGCCGCCTCCGTCGCCGCCTTCGCCGCCACCCTCCTGGACCACCCCGGCCGGCGGCCCGACACCATCCGCAACATCCGCGAGCCGGCCGAGCCGGCCGCGACCGGCGGCCTGGGCGAGATCGACGAGAACCAGGCCGAGGTGCTCACGTGGGCCGGGACGCTGCGGGCGCGGCGTGTCTGAGGCCGGGCTCCCCATCCTGATCCAGGGCGGCATGGGCGTCGCGGTGTCCGGGTGGCGGCTGGCGCGCGCGGTCGCCCGTACCGGGCAGCTCGGCGTGGTGTCGGGCACCGCCCTGGACGTCACCCTGGCCCGCCGCCTCCAGCGCGGCGACCCCGGCGGCGACCTGCGCCGGGCACTGGCCTGCTTCCCCATCCCCGAGATCGCCGAACGGGTGCTCGGACGCTGGTTCGTGCCCGGCGGGATCGCGCCCGGCACGCCGTACCGGCCGGTGCCCCGGCTCGGGCTGCGGCCCAGCCGGGCCCGCGACGAACTGGCCGTGGTCGCCAACTTCGCCGAGGTCTTCCTGGCCAAACAGGGCCACGACGGGCCGGTCGGCGTCAACTACCTGGAGAAGATCCAGCTCGCCACGCCCGCCGCCGCCTACGGCGCGATGCTGGCCGGCGTCGACCACGTGCTGATGGGCGCGGGCATCCCGGCGGAGATCCCGGCGCTGCTCGACGCCTTCGCCGCCCACCGCCCGGCCGAGATCACCGTTGCCGTGGCCGACGCCGGCGACGCCCGCCACACGGTCGGCCTCGACCCGGCCGCGCTGTGGCCCGGGGCCGTCCCCACCGAGCCGCTGCGGCGTCCCAAGCTGCTGGCGATCGTCTCCTCCCACGTGCTGGCCGCCTACCTGGCCCGCTCGCCGGTGACCAGGCCCGACGGGTTCGTCCTGGAGACGCCGGTGGCCGGCGGGCACAGCGCGCCGCCGCGCGGCCGGCTGGTGCTCGACGAGCGCGGCGAACCCGTCTACGGGCCGCGCGACGAGGCCGACACCGCCAAGGTCGCCGCGATCGGCCTGCCGTTCTGGCTGGCCGGCGGCTACGCCACCCCCGGCGGCGCGGCCGGCGCGCGGGCCACCGGCGCCGCCGGCATCCAGGTCGGGACGGCGTTCGCGCTGTGCCGGGAGTCGGGCCTCGACGACGGCCTGCGGCGGCGCATGCTGAGCCGGGCCCGCCGGGGCGCGCTGGAGGTGCGCAACGACCCGCGCGCCTCGCCCACCGGCTTCCCGTTCAAGGTCGCGGGCCTGCCCGGCACCCTGTCGGAGCCCGAGGTGTTCGACCGGCGTCCCCGGCTGTGCGACCTGGGCTACCTGCGCACCCCGTACGTCAGGCCCGGCGGCGCGATCGGCTACCGCTGCCCGGCCGAACCCGTGGACGCCTACGTCCGCAAGGGCCGGCCCGCCGAGGAGGCCGAGGGCCGCCAGTGCCTGTGCAACGGGCTGACCGCCGCCGTCGGCCTGGGCCAGCACCGCGCCGACGGCTACCACGAGCCCGCCCTGCTCACCCTGGGCCAGGACCTCGGCTTCCTGGACGGCCTGCCCGACGACCACTCGGCCGCCGACGTCGTGGCCCACCTCCTGCGAGGAGCACCCGCATGACCGCACCACCCGGCCGGCGGCCGCCGCGCCGCGTCCGGCGCGCGTTCGTCATCGTCTCCCACACCGGGACCGTGCACCCCTCGGGCTTCCTCCAGCCGGACGCCGGGAACGTGCGCGACCGGGTCGCCCACCGGAAGGAACCGGCCGTCCATGCATGAGCGAAGAAGGGCCGGCGGGCTGGCCGCGCCCTACGACACGATGCTGGCCGCGTACGCCGCCGCGCTGGCCGGCTCGCCGCTGGCCGCCTCCAGCAAGGCCAGCTACCTGCGCCGCGTCGGCCGCTACCTGACCTGGGTGGCCGCCGCCTCCGACCGCGGCCTGCTGGCGGGCGAGCCGCTGGCCGACACGACCGTGGCCGTCCGCACCGCCCACGCCTACCACGGCGAGCTGCACGGCCGCTACGCCCCCAGCACGATCAACAGCACCCTGGCCGCACTGGAGGACTTCTACGCCCGGCTCCACCTCGGCGCGACCGGCATCCCCCGCCGCCCGGCGTCCGGCGACCGGGCCGGTGAGCCGCGAGCGGGTCGGCTGGTCAGCCGGTCGGGGCGGGGGAGTGGCCGGGCGTGATGCGGTCCCAGGCGGCCAGGGGCAGCATGATGACGGCCGCTGGGAACAGGCCGCGCTCCTCGGTGTCGGTGTGCGGGACGAGCCGGGCCATCAGGTCCGCGAGCAGCCCTACGGCGTCACCGTGGCGCAGCTCCCCGATCGCGCGGCGCAGCGCCCCCGCGCACTCCTGGATGTCCCGGTGCTCCTGGGACAGGCGGCCGATCAGTGGGAGCGCGCATACGCGTTCCGGTCCTCGGGCCGCCCCTTGCCTCCACCCTTCCCAGCGGGACGACGCCGGTCAGGGCCGAAAAGTCCCGGATCGCCCCCGACCTCCGTCGGAAAACCGCGTGACGGGCGCCCGCGGCGTCGGGGACGATCACGGCCATGGAGTACGGCGAACTGGTCGCGCGGGCGTCGGCGGCGGCGATCGAGGGCTGGGACTTCACCGCCCTGCGCGGCCGGGTCGTCGAGGAGCCGCTGCCCTGGAGCTACGAGCGCCTCCTGCGCGACCGGCTGCCCGGCGCGGCCTCGCTGCTGGACATGGGGACCGGCGGCGGCGAGTTCCTGGCCGGGCTGGCGCCGCTGCCGCCGCGCACCGCCGCCACGGAGGCCACCCGCCCAACCTGCCGATCGCCCGCCGCCGCCTGGAGCCGCTCGGCGTCGAGGTGGCCGCGATCCGGGAGGACGACGTGCTGCCGTTCCCCGCCCGGGCGTTCGCCGTGGTGGCGAACCGGCACGAGTCCTACGACCCGCGCGAGGTCGGCCGCGTGCTGGCCGACGACGGGGTCTTCGTCACCCAGCAGGTGGGCGGCCGCGACCTCGAAGAGGTCAACCGGGCCCTGGGCGCGCCGCCGCCGGCGTACCGCGGCTGGGACCTCGCGCGGGCCGCCGCCGGGCTGGCCGGGGCCGGGCTGACCGTGACGTGGAGCGCGCGGGCACGGGTGCGGACGACGTTCCACGACGTCGGGGCGCTCGTGCTGTTCCTGCGGATGGTGCCGTGGCAGGTCCCCGACTTCGACGCCGCCCGGTACGGCCACCGCCTGCGCGCCCTGCACGACCGGATGGCGGGCGGCCGGCCGCTGACCGCCCACGCCTGCCGCTTCGCCCTGCTGGCCCGCCGCTGACCCGGGGCGGACGCGCGGCGGGCGTCCGCTCTCACCGGCTCCACGCCTCGTGGACGGTGGTGATGGCCGACGAGACGGGCCGGCCGCCGGGCCACGTGACGACCGGCCGGCCCGGCACGGGGACGCCGTCCACGGTGATCGAGGCGTGCTCGCACGGGATGATCTGCATCGACAGCCCGTGGCTGACGCCCAGCAGCGGGAAGTCGGCCATCGAGAACGGCCTGGCGTCCAGCGGCCCGGTGATGCTGACCGCCAGGCCGGCCGCGCTGGCCTGCGTGCCCGTGGCGGGGTCCACGCGCAGGTCCACGGCGGCCCGCTGCACCCGCGCGGCGGGCCAGGACGGCAGCGCGGCGGCCTCGTCGAAGTGCCGGACGAAGTGCTCCTCGATCCACGTGCCGAGCTCCGGGTCGTCGCTGACGACGCGCAGCCCGGCGGGCGTCCACACCACCATCACCGCGCCGGCGCCGTGCGTGGACCAGTCGACCTGCCACAGGGAGGCGTACCCGGTGGGGACGTCGCCGTCGTAGAGGGTGACGTACGGGTTGGCGCCGGCGAGCAGCGGCCGGCGGGTCACGTAGGCGCTCGTCGGCGCGCCCTCACTGGTGCTGAGCATGAGCCGATCATGGACGCTCCCACCCCTCGAAGGCCAGCCCGCCCACCTGAGCAGGGCGGGCCCGGCTGCCTCCGGGGCGGCGTCTCCTCACGGCGCGGCCGGGGCGATGTTGTGGTTGACGCGGAACAGCCGGTCCGGGTCGTACCGGGCCTTGAGCGCGGACAGCCGCCGGTGGTCGGCCTCGGAGTAGGCCCGCCTGACCCCGTCCGGGGTGGCGTCGTGGTCGAACAGGAAGCCCGGCAGCATGGCGCCGGTGTCCCAGCGCCGCAGCCGGTCCAGCACCTCGTCGGCGGCCGCGCGTGCCGCCTCGGCCCGTCTGGGCGGGGCCGGCAGCCGCATCCACAGCAGGAAGGCCGCGCCCCGGGTGCCGGCCGCGTGCGGGCGGGCGGGCGGCCGGTCCAGCGCCCCGCCCAGGTGACGCAGCTGGATGCCGGGGAACGGCCCCTCCGTCCGGGCCGGGTCGATGAACGAGGCCAGCTCCGCGGCGGCGTCGTCGTCCAGCTCGCGCAGCAGCGCGCTGCGCAGGTGCGCCGAGACCGGGTGACGGGGGTCCTGGTAGATCTCGGTGATCCCGCTGTAGGGCATGGCCGCGCAGGTGTCCTTCTCAGGGGCGAGCGCGCGCAACGGCCGCACCAGCCGGGCGCCGTGCTCCGCGTCCCCGGCGTACACGATCCGGACCTGCACCATCGAGCGGCCGCGGAACTCCTGCGGCAGCTGCGGCGCGTCGGGGAAGCGCACCAGCGTCACCGAGGACGACATCTCCTCCGGCTGCTCCTTCGCCCAGGCCAGGTAGGAGCGCAGGACGTGGGCGGTGTGCCCGGGGTCCTCGCCCGGGTAGTACATTTCGCCGCCGTAGACCGTGCGCAGCGGCAGCAGCTCGGTCTCGGCCGCGACGACGACGCCGAAGTTGCCCTTGCCGCCGCGTACCGCCCAGAACAGGTCGGGCTCCGCGCCGGGCGAGACGGTCCGCAGCCGGCCGTCGGCGGTGACGACGTCGAGCGAGCGGACGCGGTCGGCGGCGAACCCGTACGTGCGGGCGGCCAGCGGGAGCCCGCCCCCGGTCAGGAAGCCCATCACCCCGACCTCGGCCGACGATCCGCACAGCGGCGCGAGCCCGTGGGGCGCCGCCGCGGCGACCACCTCGCCCCAGCGCAGGCCCGCGCCGATCCGCGCGGTGCGGGCGTCCGGGTCCACCGACAGCTCGCGCAGCTCGCCGGTGGCGATGAGGACGGCTCCGTCGGCGGGCAGCGACTTGCCGTGCCCGGTGGACTGCACCGCGACCGCCCGTCCCGTGCGGGCCGCGTACGTGACGGCGGTGGCGACGTCGCCGGCGTCGGCGGCGACCACGACCACCGCGGGCCGGTGCTGGACCGTCAGCAGCCAGCCGGAGCAGGCGTCCGCGAAGCCTTCGTCGCCCGGCCGGAGCGTGCGGCCCCGGATCAGCGCGGCCAGGGCCGCCACGTCGTGCGCCGGGCCGGTCCGGACATCGATGTCCGACATGTTGCACCTCACTCAATAGTTGGTTGGGCCAACGTTGGTTCGGCCAACAATACAGATAATCGTGGGTGGTGCCAACGACTTGCTAGATTGCCTCTGTGAACACCCCAGAGGGGAGGCCGCCGGAGCGGTTGCGCGCGCTGCCGAGCAGGCTGACCAACGCCGCGGCGCTGGCCGCCAACCGGATCGTGGACCAGGCGTTCGCCCAGGCCCAGGTCCGGCGCTACCACTACGCGCTGCTCGCCGCGCTGGAGGAGTACGGCCCGGCGAGCCAGGCCGCGCTCGGCCGGCGTACCGGCATCGACCGCAGCGACATGGTGGCGACCGTCAACGACCTGGCCGGGCGCGCGCTCGTCGAACGCGCGCCCGACCCGGACGACCGCCGCCGCAACATCGTCACCATCACGGCGGAGGGCCGCCGCCGGCTGGCCGAGCTCGACCGCCTGCTGGCCGGCGCCCAGGACGAGTTCCTCGCCCCGCTGCCCCCCGCCGACCGCGAGCGCCTGGTCGACCTGCTCACCCGTCTCGCCGAGCATCACGCCGCGCCGAGCGGAGGAAGGCCACCGGAACCAGGGTGACCAGGCACAGTCCGAAGGCCCACCAGAAGGCGGTGCCGTAGGCGTGCGCCGGGCCGCCGCCCTGGCGCAGCCCGCTGTCCAGGACGGTGGTGAGGATGGCGGTGCCCAGTGAGCCGCCGAGCCGGTTGACGACGTTCAGCGCGCCGGCGGCGCCCGGCGTCTGCTGCCGGTCGACCGAGGCGTACGCCGCGGCCATGGTGGGCGCGGAGACGCCGCCGATGCCCAGGCCGTACAGGACCAGGCAGAGGGTCAGCAGCCAGGTGTCCGGACGGGCGGGGGCCTGGGTGAAGGCGAGCAGTCCGGCCAGCGAGAGCACGAGCCCGCCGGTCACGACGGCGCGCGGGCCGTGACGGTCGGCCAGCCGCCCGGCGGCGAACGAGCCGACCGCGGCCCCGAGCGCCTGCGGGGTGAGCAGGAGGCCCGTCGAGAGCGTGTCGGCGTGCCGGTCGTGCTGGAAGAACAGCGGCAGCAGGATCATGGAGCTGTAGAGCGAGGCCCCGAGCAGGAACAGCGCCACGCAGGCCGCGGTGAACCCGCCCTTGGCGAACAGGCGGACGTCGATCAGCGGCTGGCGGCGGGTGCGCAGCGCGTGCACCAGGTAGCCCGCGACCAGCGCCAGCCCCGCCCCGACCAGCACGGCAGGCGTCCACGCCCCCTCGCGCCCGCCCACCATGGTGAGCCCGTAGACCACCGCCGCCAGGCCGGGGGAGAGCAGCGCCAGGCCGAGGAGGTCGAGCCTGGGCGCGCCGCCGGGCCCGTCCCCGTCCTCGTTCTCGTCCCGGGCCAGGACGCGGGCGGCCACCGGCAGGACGAGCAGGCAGACGGGCAGGTTGAGGTAGAAGATCCAGCGCCAGTCGAGCTGCTGGACGACCAGGCCGCCCACGATCGGCCCGAGCACCGGCGCGAACATGACGGGGATCGTCAGCACGCTCATGGCCCGGCCGATCCGGGACGGCCCGGCCGCCTGGGCCAGGATCGTCTGGCCGACGGGGTTCATCAGCCCGCCGCCGACCGCCTGCACGAGCCGGAACGCGATGAGGGCGGGCAGCGACCAGGCCAGGCCGCACAGGGCCGAACCGGCGGTGAAGACCGCCACGGCGGCCATCCACGTGCGCTTGGCCCCGAACCGCCGGCTCAGCCACCCCGACAGCGGCATGACCACCGCGATCGCGAGCAGGTAACCGGCCGCCACCCACTGCACGTCGGTCAGTGACGTGCGGAAGTGCGCCGCCATCGCGTCGGCCGCGATGCCCACGGCGGTGGCGTCGATCGTGGCCAGGATCGGAGCCGCGATCAGCACGATCCCCATGCGCAGCAGGTGCGGGTCGAGTCGGTCGCGCGCGGCCCCGGCCGCAGAGGTGGCGGTCATCGAACACCCTTAGGATCGATTGACTAGGACGACTCCAAACACTAGGTCCGACCTAATCGTTAGGTCAAACCTAATGAACGCGTGGAAGGGCAGAGCTCGTGACCGAACGATCCAAGGGCTTGCGGGAGCGCCAGAAACACCAGACCCGGCAGCTCATCTCCGATGTCGCGACCGGCCTGTTCCTGGAGCGCGGCTACGACGACGTCACCATCGCCGACGTCGCGGCCGCCGCCGGCGTGGCCAAGATGACCGTCACCAACCACTTCCCGCTGAAGGAGGACCTCATCCTCGACCGGCACGAGGAGGTGGTCGAGGGCCTGGCCAGGGCCGTGTCGCGGCGCGAGCCCGGCGAGTCGGCCCTGGAGGCCGCCCACCGCGACTACGACGAACGACTGCGCCGCCGCGACGGCGCGATCCCCGACGCCGGCGCCGACTGGCAGCGGATGGTGCGCGACACGCCCGTGCTGCGGGCCCGCCTGCGCCAGCTGCACGACCAGGCCGAGGCCGAACTGGCCGCCGTCCTGGCCGAGGAGACCGGCGACGGCGGCGTCACGCCCCGCCTGGTGGCCGCCGCGCTGGCCGGGGTGGAGCGGCTGCTGTTCGACGAGGCCCAGCGCCGGGTCCTGGCGGGGGAGGAGTCCGAGCAGATCTTCGCCGCCCTCGCCCGCACCGCGCGGCAGGCCTACGACCTGCTGCGGCCCGCCATCGGCGACTACGCCCGCCGCGCCCCGGTCAGCGGTTGAGATAGGCCAGGACGGCCAGCACCCGGCGGTTGTCGTCCTCGGACTCGGGCAGCTGGAGCTTGCCGAAGATGCCGGCGATGTGCTTGTTGACCGCGCTGGCGGAGATCACGAGCTGGTGCGCGATCGCCGCGTTGGACCGCCCGGCGGCGATCAGGCTCAGCACCTCCCGCTCGCGCGGGCTCAGCTCGCCGGTGCGGCCGCGCGCGTCGCCGCGCGTCAGCAGCTTGGCGATGACCTGCGCGTCCATCGCCGTGCCGCCCCGGCTCACCGAGGTGACCGCGTCGATGAACTGCCCGGTGTTGGCCACCCGGTCCTTCAGCAGGTAGCCGACCGCCCCCGCGCCGTCGGCCAGCAGCTCGCGGGCGTAGAGCTGCTCCACGTACTGCGACAGCACCAGCACCGGGAAGCCGGGCCGGTCGCGGCGCGCCTGGATCGCGGCCTGCAGCCCCTCGTCGGTGAACGACGGCGGCAGCCGCACGTCGACGACCGCCACGTCCGGCCGCTCCTCGGCCAGCGCCTTGCGCAGCGACGGCCCGTTGTCGACGGCGGCCACGACCGTGAAGCCGTGCTCGGTCAGCATGCGGACCAGCGCGTCCCGGATGAGGAACAGGTCCTCGGCGACGACTACTCGGACCTGATCGCGCACGGCACCTCCAGATGCACCCGGGTGGGCCCGCCGGGCGGGCTGTCGACGGCGATCGTCCCGTCGAAGACGGCCAGCCGGCTCTGGATGCCGCGCAGCCCGGTGCCGTCGGCCGGATCGACGCCGCCGCCGCCGTCGTCCACGACGTCGCAGCTCAGAATCCCGTGCCGGTGGGCGAGCGTGATCTGGACCGTCGCCGCCCCGGCGTGCTTGCTGGTGTTGGCGAGCAGCTCGTTGACCGCGAAGTAGACGGCCGACTCCACCGGCGGCGCGGGCCGTCCGGCCAGGTCGGTGGTGACCTCGACGTCGAGCAGGCAGTCCAGGGCCAGGGCCCGGATCGCGTCGGCCAGACCGCGGTCGGCCAGGACCGGCGGATGCACGCCGCGTACCAGGTCGCGCAGCTCGTCCAGGGCCTTGGAGGAGGACTCGCGGGCCGTGGCCAGCAGGGCGCGGGCCGCCTCCGGGTCCTCGTCGAACAGCCGCTCGGCGTGGCCCAGCCCCATGCCCAGGGCGACCAGCCGGGCCTGCGCGCCGTCGTGCAGGTCGCGCTCGATCCTGCGCAGCTCGGCGGCCTGGGTGTCCACGCTGTCGGCGCGCGTCTCCACCAGCGTCTCGACCCGCTGCTCCAGCGCGGCCGTGCGCGACGGCCCGAGCAGCGCGCCGGCCCACCGGGCGCGCAGGCGCAGCAGCGGGGGGCCGATGTAGAGGCCGAGCGCGATCAGCGCCAGCCCGACCGGGATCGCCGCCAGCGCGGCGGCCGTCGAGGTGACGTGGATGACGCCGTAGGCGTTCGCGCCGCCGGCCCGCAGGTTGGCCCGCCACACGAACGGCTGCACCGCCACGCCGTACAGGCCGTAGAGCGGCATGCCGAGCGCCAGCGCGGACGCCCACGTGCCCATCAAGGGGTCGAGGACGCCCCAGAGCACGTCCCGCCAGGTCGCCGGGTCCCTCAGCAGCGCGGACGCGTCCGTCGCCGGACCGTAGGGACGCTGGATGCGCACGCCGAGCCGGCCCGCCAGCCGCCGGGCCGTGCCGGCGACCGTGCGCAGCAGCGACACCGCCTGCCGGAACGCCCCCCGGCCCACGCCGGCCACCGCAGGCACCGCGCTGAGCACGACCAGGACGGCCGCGAGCACGCCGGCCACCGACAGCCCGATCATCGCCAGCGCCCACACCGGCGTCGTGAGTCTCGCCCGCACTCCTCGTCTCCCCGTCGTCCGTGTCTTCCGGTTCCGCGCCCGTGGCATCATCGCACCTTCCTCCGGAAATCCCATGGTCAGCCCCGGTACGCGGCCCGCCGGAGCACGGCGAGCCCGGTCAGCCCGGCCAGGGCGGCCGCGCACAGCCCGGCGAACAGGTCGCCGACCAGGCCGTACAGCGTCCAGGCGCCGCGGGTCGGGACGGAGACGACCATGCTCTGCCGCGCCGTGCCGAAGTAGTTCGCCCTGGCCAGGGGGGTGCCGTAGGGATCGACGGTGATCGCCAGGCCGTTGCTGGCCGTCCGGACGAGGCTGTAGCCGTTCTCCACGGCCCGGAACACCGCGTTCGCGGCGTGCATGCGCTCGATGCCCTTCCAGTCGTTGGCCGGCACGAACATGACGTCGGCGCGGGTGCGCAGCGTGGCGGGGAAGTCGGCGTCGAAGCAGATGACGTGGGCCAGCCGCCCGTACGGCGTGCCGGTCACCGGCACGCCCCCGTCGCCCGGCCGCAGGCTCTCCATGCCGGGCACCGGATGCGCCTTGTCGAAGACCGACGCCACCCGCCCCTCGGGGGTCACCAGCACGGCCAGGTCGCGGGAGCGCGGCTCCCCGTCGAGGACGACGGCCACCCCCATGTCGAGATAGACGCCCTTCTCCCTGGCCAGGTCCTGGGCCTCGCGCAGGAAGCCGGGGTAGTCCTCGCCGAGCACGACCGCGGCGGCCTCGGCCCAGGCCACGATCTTCGCGCCGCCGTCGGCCTCGATCCGGGTGCGGGCGAACAGGTCGTCGTCGATCACCGCGAACGCCCTGCGCAGCGTCGGCTTCCGCGCGGGCAGGACCTGCGGGGTGTGGAAGTCGTCGATCTCCCGCATGCGCCGCTCGGCGGCCGGCGAGGCGCTGATCCCGGCGACGCGCAGCAGCTCCGGCGCGGCCGGCGCGGCCGCCAGCCGCAGGCCGCCGCCGAGCAGCACCGGGACGAGCACCGAGACGTACGTCAGCGTGGCGGCCCGGATCGACGGCCAGGCCACCCGGCGTTCCAGCGCGAGGTTGACGACCGGCGCGGCCCACGCCATCAGGAAGCTGATCCCGTAGACGCCGGTGACGGAGGCCGTCTGGAGCAGCGGCAGGTTCGCCGACTGCGTCGCGGCCATCGGCCCGAAGATCGTGCCCAGCGGGCTGATCGTGGCGATCAGGAACTCGGCCGTCACCCGGGCGGCCGGGAAGACCAGCGTGCCGGTGACCGGGCCGAGCCGCCGGACGAGCAGCCGGTCGGCCAGCAGCGGAAGGCTCAGGACCAGGCTGAGCAGCAGGCAGCCGAGCAGGATCGGCAGGACGGTGAGCGAGCCCGCCGCCGCGACGAAGACCACCGTCGTCGCGGCGGCCGACAGGGCGACGGCCGCGAGCCCGGCCAGGCCGCCCGAGCTGCGGGTGAAGCGCATGAGGCCGATGGAGAACAGCCATCCGGCCAGCGGGACCGACCATTCGCTGTTCGTGCCGAACAGCCCGAGCACGATCCCCGCCGCCAGCCAGGCGTATTTTCGCCGGCCGCCGGCCAGGTGGGGGATTGTCGTGGTTGCCGTGTTTGCCATGCACAGGAGCCTCGCCGATCGCGCGGCCGCCGCCATTGCGGCTGACTCTCGACTCCCCCTGTAGTTATCTCCACCCCCGGGAGGCCATCCGCAGGGAGGCCGTCCGCAGGGAGGTCGTCCGCAGGGAGGTCATCCGCCGGGACGGGCCAGCCCCGCGGCGACGATGTCGATGAGCAGGTCGATGATCCTGGGGTGCAGGGCCGGGTCGCCGAGCCGCTCGGCGAACATCGGCACCAGCAGCACGCACTGCAGCACGCCGATGATGACGGCGGGCTCGGCGTCGACCAGCTCGCCCGCGGCCCGGCGGGCGGTGACGTACTCGGTGAGGGCGGCGGCCGGGCTGCCGGACATCGCGGCGACCCGTCCGGGGTCGAGCTTGCGGGCCACCGCCTGCATCTCCTCCGGATGGGTCATCAGGCGACGCCACAGCGGGTTGACCGACAACTCCTCGACGGTGGCGTGCAGGAACCGGCGCAGCGCCTC
This sequence comes from Nonomuraea sp. NPDC001636, assembly GCF_040298265.1. NCBI lineage: Bacteria > Bacillati > Actinomycetota > Actinomycetes > Streptosporangiales > Streptosporangiaceae > Nonomuraea > Nonomuraea sp. NPDC001636. Next base: position 146,651 of record NZ_JBEOZT010000021.1, on the reverse strand, counting down.
GCGCGGATCGTCGGCGCTCATGAGCGCGCCGTCGATGACCCGGCGCCGCACCTCGCCGGTCTGGCGCAGCATCAGCTCCAGGTACAGCGCCTCCTTGGAGTCGAAGAAGACGTAGAAGCTGCTCTTGGCCACCCCCGTGGGGGCCATCAGCTCCTCCAGGGAGGTCTTTCGCAGCCCCTGGCCGGTGAACAGCTTCTCGCCGTTCGCCAGCAACAGGGCGGTGATGCGGGCCTTCTCCTCTGCGGTGAACGCGGGCGGCATCGGGGACAACCTTCCTGCACGACCAGTTATGCCGATCAGATGGTGTCACGAACCCGCGGCGGCGGCGCGGCGCAGGTCCTCCTCGTAGATGGCCACGAAACGGTCGATCTGCCACAGCTGGGAGACGATGATGAGCGTCAGGCCGAACAGGGACGGCCACGGCTCGACGCGGACGAGCCCGTACGCCATGACGCCCAGGCCGGCGGCGGCCATGGCGAGCAGCCGGCGGATCATCCGGCGGTGCCCCGCGGCGGCCGGCGAGTGGTCGGCGGCGTACAGCTTCTCGCCGTAGATGCCCTTCGACGCCCAGCCGCGCGGCTCGTGCACCGGCCGGAACGCGTGGGGGTTGAGCCACATCCAGATCACGCCGGCCGCGATCGGGGCCAGGGACCACCAGCCGAGCGCCTCGCGGAAGTAGATCGGCAGCAGGATGGGCGCCAGCCCGGCCATCCGGGTCCATACGCTCCACGGGTTGGCGTGCCGCTTCCATGCCTCGTCGTCGAGTCCGAACGTGGCCGCCGCGGCCTGGGTGAGCTTCATCGCCGCTCCTTGAGGGGGAACCGCCGGGGCCTCCCCGACGCGCTGCGTCCATAAAACCAGATTGGAATTTTGTTTTCAACATCCGCGGGGTGGTAGAAAACGATCATGACTCGAACGTTCCTGCGGCCCGACGACGTGCGCGACCTGGTCGCCGGGCAGTTCGGCGCCGACCGGCGGCCGGCCGCGCTCGACCGGCTGACCGGCGGCAGCAAGAAGGGCGTCTACCGGCTCCGGCTGGACGACGCGACCAGCGTGATCCTCTACGTCTGGGCGGAGGGCGAGAACTACTGGCCGCCGTCGCCGGCGGTCGAGGACGACCCCTTCACCGACGCGTCGGGAGCGGACCTGTTCGCCGCCGCCCACGCGGCCCTGACCGCGGCGGACGTGCGGGTGCCCCGGCTGCTGGCGCTCGACCCCGGCGGTCGCCACCTCGGCGCCGCCCTCGCCCTGGTCGAGGACGCGGGCGCCACGACGCTGGAGGCCCTGATGGAACGCGACCCGGTCGCCGCCGCCCGGCCGCTGGCCGCGCTCGGCGACGCCCTGCGCCGCATGCACACCACCCTCGGCCCGTCCTACGGCAAGCTCGCCCACCTGGCCGACGGCCGGGCCCGGCCGTCCCGGCCCGCCGAGGACGTCGTCCTGGACCGCGCGCTCGCCCATCTCGCCGCCGTCGCCGCCCGCGACGCCCGGATGGGCCGGGCGCACGACCGGATCGCCGCCCACGTCCGCCGCCTGCGCGACGCGGTCGCCCCCCGCGAACGGTACGGGCTCGTGCACGGCGAACTCGGGCCGGACCACGTGCTCGTCACGCCCGCGGGCGAACCCGTCATGATCGACTTCGAGGGCCTGACCTGCTTCGACGCCGAATGGGAGCACGCCTGGCTGCGCATGCGCTTCGAGGACGCCTACCCGGCGCTGCGCCCGCCCGCCCTCGATCCCCACCGGCTGGAGCTCTACCGGTACGCGCAGGTGCTCTCGCTGATCGAGGGCCCGCTGCGCATCGCCGATACCGACTTCCCCGACCGGCGCTGGATGCTGGACCTGGCCGAGTGGAACATCGCCAAGGCCCTCGCCGTCCTGTGACGGCGGCCCGTCCGGTCAGCCTTCGCGGGGGAGCGGGGGCAGCGGGGGCAGCGGGGGCAGCGGGAGCGGCAGCCCGGGAAGGCCGTCGATGCTGGTCGCCACGTGCTCCTTCTTGTGGAAGTACGCGTCGAGCGACTCGTCGTCCTCGCGGGCGAAGCGGGAGCCGTGCAACGGGCGGTCGGCGTCGTAGGTCATGAACGGGACGGCGTACCCGCAGGTGTCGCGGATCAGCCGGGCGGTCACGACGATGATCGCGCGCAGGCCGTGCGGGGCCGGGTCGATGTCCGGGAAGTGCCGCAGCAAGCCGGCCCAGCGGGGGTCGTCGCGGAAGACCGGCTCGCCGTGGCCGTGCACGCGCACGATGTTCGGCGGGCCGTCGAAGGCGCACCACATCAGCGTGACGCGGCCGTTCTCGCGCAGGTGGGCGATGGTCTCGGCGTTGCTGCCGGCGAAGTCGAGGTAGGCCACGGTGTGGTCGTCCAGGACGGCGAAGGAGCCCTTCAGGCCCTTGGGCGAGAGGTTGACCGTGCCGTCGCCGGCCAGGGGAGCGGTCGCCGTGAAGAAGATGGGTTGTGACTCGATGAACGTGCGCAACCGGCCGTCGATCCGGTCGTAGGTCTTTCCCATGATTCGGATTATCCCCTTCCGCGGTTTCGTGCGGGGGTGAGGGGCGTCGGTGAGGTCGTCGTGCGGGTGCGCAGCCGGCGCAGCATCCGGGCGTCGGCGAAGCCCACCTCGCGGGCGGCGACCTCGGCGGTCGCGCCGCGGCCGAGCAGGTGTTCGGCCCGCTCCAGCCGCAGCGCGGTCTGGTAGGCCAGCGGGGTGAGCCCGGTCGCCCGCCGGAACAGCCGGGTCACCGTGCGCTCGCTGCATCCCGCGGCCCCGGCCAGCAGGCTCAGCGGCAGCCGCTCGGTGAACCGGGTCTCGATCAGGTCCTGGATGCGATGGACCGTCTCGTCCACGTGCGAACGCCGCCGCAGCAGCGGGCTGACCTGCTCCGCCGTGCCGTCGCGGTGGGCGTGCACGAGCATCGCGCGGGCCACCTGCCCCGCCGCGTACGGCCCGTGCCGGGTGGTCACCAGGTGCAGCGCCACGTCGATCCCACTGGCCACGCCCGCCGAGGTGACGATCCGGTCGTCCTCGACGTACAGCGCGTCCCTGGCGACGCTCGCCCGCGGGTAGAGGCGGGCCAGCTCGTCCTGGACGGTGTGGTGCGTCGTGCACCGGCGGCCGTCGAGCAGCCCGGCCCGGCCCAGCGCGTCGGCCCCCGCGCACACGCCGGCCACCGTGCCGCCGGACGCGTGGTGGTCGCGCAGCCGGCGCGACGTCTCGCCGCTCGCCGGCCGGGCCGGCCCCCGCCAGCCCGGCACGACGATCAGGTCGTCGGGCGTCAGTGACGGCCAGGAGGTCCGCGCGTGCAGCGTCAGCCCCTGCACGCTGGCCACCTCGCGCTCCTCGGCGACGTAGTCGATGGTGTACGGCCGGCCGAGGTCGGCGGCGGTGGAGAACACCTGGGCGGGCCCGGCCACGTCGAGCAGGTGCACCCGCGGGATGAGCAGGAAGACGACTCGGGACATGACCGGCGCCTCCTCAGTTCCCGGTGAGCTCGTCCACGGTCCTGATCGTGGCGAAACGGCCCGACAGAGCGTATTCGGTACGGGCGAGGATCTCGGCCACGCCGAGCGTGCGCGGGTCCCGTACGAGCTCGTCGAAGGGGACGTCGCCGGGCGCGTCGCGGTGGAGGAGCGGCGTGGTGGCGGTGGCGTCGATGGCGAAGTCCACCTCGAAGCCCAGGTCGGAGGCGAGGCGCGCGGTGGTCTCGCAGCACTGCTCGGTCCGGATGCCGCAGACGGTCAGCCGCCTGACACCGCGCCGGGTGAGGAACTGGTGGAGGTTGGTGGTGGTGAAGGCGTTGTGCGCCGACTTGGTGAGCACGGGCTCGTCCGGAAGGGGCTCCAGGCCGTCCATCAGCTGGACGAACCCGCGGGCCGGATCGAAGACCGTGCCCGAGCCGGGCCGCGCCCCGAGCACCCACACGACCGCGTCCCCGGCCTGCCTGGCGGCCACGGCCAGGCGGTTGACCTGCGGGACGATGTCCGGCCTGGACGTGTGCCGCCAGTCGGGCAGGTGCAGGAAGGAGTTCTGGACGTCGACGACGACGAGGGCGCTGATCATGCCATCCAGGCTGGCCGGACGAGGGGTTCCGGCGGAAGGCACGACCTGGTCAGCGTGTGGACCGATCCAGTCGGCGCCCCGCCGCCGGGCCGATATCCCCCCAGCGTGACACCGTAATTCGCGGGCCCTCGCAAGGTCCGGTGCCGCCTGCCACCATGGAGGCGCCAGCTGATCCGGACGATCTCTGGAGGGGGCGTGTCATGAGGTGGTGGGAGGGCGACGACGGACGCCACGAAGGCTGGGATGCCGCCGTCTTCCCGGACGGGCGGGTCTCCACCGGCCCGGCCGACGGCGGGGCGAGGGTGTACCCGATCGGCTCCGACGGCCGCATCGGCTACGGCCGCGGCGACGTCGTGGACGGCCGCACCGCGATCGGCTGGCGCGGCCACTGCGCCTGCGGATGGCAGGGGCCGCTGTGGGAACGCGTGGCCCAGACGCGCCACGACTTCGCGGCCCGGCGCATCTACGCGCTGAGCGAGTGCCTGCTGTCCGGGGCCGCCCCCGACGACGTGGCCGTGGCGATCCGCGCGGAGTGGGAGACGCACCTCGACCCGCCGAGCCTGGTCGCCGTCCGCCAGGCCGCCGAGGCGGTGCGCCGGGCCCAGGGCCACCTGGACGCCGCCGTGCGCGCGGCCCGCAAGGACGGCCGCACCTGGACCCGGATCGGCGAGTCGGCCGGCGTCCGCCGCCAGTACGCCCAGGAACGATGGGGCCCTGACCCGGCCGGCCCGTGGGATCAGGCCGCCGACCGGCGGTGACGGCCGGAAGGGTCAGGCCGCCGACCGGCGGTAGCGGCCGGGGGCGACGCCGAACTCGCGCTTGAAGGCGTTGCCGAAGGCGAACTCCGACCCGTAGCCCACCTGCTCGGCCACCCGCGCCACCGGCGCGTCGGACTCGCGCAGCAGGCGGGCCGCGCTCATCAGCCGCCACCACGTCAGGTACGCCAGCGGCGGCTGCCCCACCAGCCCGGTGAAGCGGCGGGCGAAGCCGGCCCGGGACATGCCCGCGTGCGCTCCGAGCGACTCGACGGTCCAGCGGCGGGCCGGGTCGCGGTGGATGGCGTCGAGCGCCCGGCCGACGACGGGGTCGGCCAGCGCGGCGGCCCAGCCGGAGATCGTGCAGGGCTCGTCCTGGGTCTCGAAGTAGGCGCGCAGGACGTACAGCTGCAACATGTCGAGCAGGGACGACACGACGGTGTCGGTGCCGGGCCGCGGGCCGTCGATCTCGGCGGCCAGCAGCTCGACGGCGGCCCGCAGCTCCGGACGGCCGCCGAGCGTCGCGGGCAGGTGGATCACGCCGGGCAGCGAGCCGAGGATCGGGTGGGTCCGGTCGAGTTCGAGCCGGTAGCCGCAGGACAGGACCACCGTCTCGGCCCCCGTGCCGCCGAACCCGGCCGACGCGAACAGCTCCGAGTGCGGCTCGCAGTCGGACTCGGCCAGCGGGCGGGCGGGGTCGTCGGCCAGCCCGAAGTCGTCGCCGTGCGGCAGGAACACCACGTCGCCCACGCTGAGCGGGACGGGCTCGCCGTCCGGCGGGATCAGCCAGCACGACCCGCGCAGCACCACATGGAACCCCGCCGACCCCGGCACCGAGCGGAACGCCACTCCCCACGGCGCCCGCCAGGAGATGCGGGAGGAGGTGGGGCGCCCGCACCGCATGAAGGCCATCACGTCACTCAGCACGTCCATGAGGATTGAGTCTAAGGGCTGAGACGCTCGCGTATAAATGGTGGATTGCAGCGCATTCAGTATCTCAGCCGCTCTCCCTACGGTTGGTTTCCGTAACCGAACTGAGGGAGAGAGACATGCTCAAGGTAGGCATCATCCTCGGCAGCACCCGTCCTGGCCGCAACGGCGAGGCGGTGGCCCACTGGGTCCGCGATCTGGCGGCCAAGCGGGGCGACGCCGACTACCGGCTCATCGACCTGAAGGACTACGACCTGGGCATCCTGGACGAACCCGAGCACCCCGCCATGGGCAACTACCGGCACGAGCACACCAAGCGCTGGTCGGCCACGGTCTCGGAGCTGGACGCGTTCGTGATCGTGACCCCGGAGTACAACAACTCCTACCCGGGCGCGCTCAAGAACGCCCTCGACTTCCTTTACGCGGAGTGGACCAACAAGGCGGCCGGATTCGTCGGCTACGGCGTGGACGGCGCGCCCCGGGCCATCGCCCACCTGCGGCACGTGCTGGGCCTGCTCAGCGTGGCCACCGTGTCCAACCAGGTCGGGCTGTCGATCCACACCGACTTCGCCGACGGCTTCAAGCCCGCCGCCGCCCACGAGGACCGGCTGAACGCCGTCCTCGACCAGGTCCTCGCCTGGGGCTCGGCGCTGCGCCCGCTGCGGGCGGCCTGATCCCGCCGCAGTGACCGCCCGGCGGTCGCACGGCGGGCGATGGGTAGATTGCGCAGAGTGGAAGACGAGGTGGTCAGCGGCATCCGGGTGCGCGGCGCGCGGGTGCACAACCTGCGGGACGTCGACGTGGCGATCCCGCGCGACGCGCTGGTGGCGTTCACGGGGGTCTCCGGGTCGGGCAAGTCGTCGCTGGCGTTCGGCACGATCTTCGCCGAGTCGCAGCACCGGTACCTGGAGTCGGTCGCGCCCTACGCGCGGCGGCTGCTGCAGCAGCTGCCGATGCCCGACGTCGACGACATCACCGGCCTGCCGCCCGCGGTCGCGCTCGGCCAGCGGCGGTCCACGCCGTCCGCGCGGTCCACGGTCGGCACGCTGAGCCGGGTCTCCAACTCGCTGCGCATGCTGATGTCCCGCGCCGGCGCCTACCCGGCGGGCGCGCCGCGCCTTGACTCGGACGCGTTCTCGCCCAACACCGTCGCCGGGGCGTGCCCGCAGTGCCAGGGGCAGGGGGTGTTGCACGAGGTCACCGAGGAGTCGCTGGTGCCCGACCCGTCGCTGAGCATCGCGGAGGGCGCGATCGCGTCGTGGCCGGGCGCCTGGCAGGGCAAGAACCAGCGCGACATCCTGGCGACGCTCGGCTACGACATCCACGCGCCCTGGCGCAGCCTGCCGCGGGAGCAGCGGGAATGGATCCTGTTCACCGACGAGGAGCCGGTGGTCACCGTCCATCCCGTACGCGAGGCGGGCCGGATCCACCGCCCCTACCAGGGCAAGTACGCCAGCGCCCGGCGGCTGGTGCTCAAGGCGTACGCGTCCTCGGCCAGCGAGAAGAGCCGCCTGCGCGCCGAACGGTTCATGACCGCCCGCACCTGCCCGCTCTGCGGCGGGCGGCGGCTGCGTCCCGAGGCGCTGGCGGTCACGTACGCGGGCCGCACCGTCGTCGAGCTGGCCGCGATGCCGATGGGCGAACTGGCCGGCGTGCTGCGCCCGCACCGGGACGAACCAGGACCGGCGGGGGCGCTCACCCGCGACATCCTCGACCGCATCGAGGTGCTGGACGAGCTGGGCCTGGGCTACCTGAGCGTGGCCCGGCCCGCGCCGACCCTGTCCAGCGGCGAGCTGCAGCGGATCCGGCTGGCCACCCAGCTGCGCGCCGGGCTGTTCGGCGTCGTGTACGTGCTGGACGAGCCCTCGGCCGGCCTGCACCCCGCCGACTCCGCCGCGCTGTCGGACCTGCTGCGCCGCCTGCGCGACACCGGCAACACCGTCTGCCTGGTCGAGCACGACATGGACGTCGTGCGCCAGGCCGACTGGGTGGTGGACGTCGGCCCCGGCGCGGGCGGCGACGGCGGGCGCGTCCTGTACAGCGGGCCGGTCGCCGGGCTGCGCGAGGTCGCCGGGTCGGTCACCCGCCGCTACCTGTTCCACACCGTCGTGCCGGAACGGCCGGCGCACCGGCCGGCGGGCCGGCTGGAACTGCGCGGGCTCACCCGCAACAACCTGCGCGGCGTGGACGTCGACGTGCCGCTGGGCGTGTTCACCGCCGTCACCGGCGTGTCGGGGGCGGGCAAGAGCAGCCTGCTGGCGGCCGTCGCCGAGGCCGCCGCCGCCGGGGAGCGGCGGGTGGTCTGGGTGAACCAGCAGCCCATCGGCCGCACCCCGCGCTCCAACCTGGCCACCTACACCGGCCTGTTCGACACGGTGCGCAAGCTGTTCGCCGCCACCGACGGCGCGCGCGCCCACGGCTACGGCCCGGCCCGGTTCTCCTTCAACGTGCCCGGCGGACGCTGCGAGACCTGCCAGGGCGAGGGCTACGTCGCGGTCGAGCTGCTGTTCCTGCCCACGACGTACGCGCCCTGCCCCGACTGCGGCGGCGCCCGCTACAACCCCGACACGCTGCGGGTGACCTACCGCGACCGCACGATCGCCCAGATCCTGGAGATGACGGTCGACGAGGCCACCGGCTTCTTCGGTGACGTCCCCGCGGTACGCCGCCCGCTGGAGACGCTGCACGAGGTCGGGCTCGGCTACCTCCGGCTGGGGCAGCCCGCCACCGAGCTGTCGGGCGGCGAGGCCCAGCGCATCAAGCTCTCCGCCGAGCTGCAGGGCCGCCGCGCCGAGTCCACGATCTACCTGCTCGACGAGCCGTCCACCGGCCTGCACCCGCACGACACCGATGTGCTCATGGACCGGCTGCACGACCTGGTCGGCGGCGGCGGCACGGTCGTGGTCGCCGAGCACGACATGCGGGTGGTGGCGACCGCCGACCACGTCATCGACCTCGGGCCGGGAGGCGGCTCGGCCGGGGGCACCGTGGTGGCCGCGGGCACGCCGGCGCAGGTGGCCGCCAGCCCGCGCAGCCGTACCGCGCCGCACCTGAAGGGCCTGCTGTGATGCGCCGCGCGCTGTACCTGCCGCCGTTCGGGGAGCTGGCCGACCCGCGGGTGCTCGCCGACCTGGCCGTCCGCGCCGAGGACGCCGGGTTCGACGGCGTCTTCCTGTGGGACCACGTCGTGCGCCCGCTGAGCCCGGGGCTGGCCGTCTGCGACGCCTGGATCGCCCTGGCCGCGATCGCCGCCGCCACCGAGCGCATCCGCATCGGCACCAGGGTCACGCCGCTGTCGCGGCGCCGGCCGTACGAGGTGGCCCGGCAGGCCGCCGCCCTCGACCAGCTCAGCGGCGGGCGCATGGTGCTCGGCGTCGGTCTCGGCTCGGACAACGGCGGGGAGCTGAGCAGGCTCGGCGAGACCGGCGACCCGCGCGTCCGGGCGGAGATGCTGGACGAGGGCCTCGACGTCATCTGCCGGCTCTGGACCGGGCTGCCCGTCCGCCACCGGGGCCGCCACTACCGCGTCGACGACCTGGCGTTCCAGCCGCAGCCCGTGCAGCGGCCGCGGATCCCCGTCTGGGTGGCCGCCCAGTCGGTCCGGCAGGCGCCGCTCCGCCGCGCCGCCCGTTTCGACGGGCTCTGTCCCGAGACCACGCCGATCGGGCTGCGGGAGATGCTGGCCGTCGTCGCCGAGCACCGGGGCGGGCTGGAAGGCTTCGAGGTCGCGGTCGGCGTCCCGCCGGGGGTGCATCCCGGCCCGTACGAGGACGCGGGCGCGACGTGGTGCCTCATCGAGTTTCCCGAGGTCAGCAGCGTCGAGCAGGTGATGGCGGCGATGATCTGAGACGTTTGCGCGACGACGGCGGCGGGGTAGGCCAGTCATCGCCCGCCTGAGGTGCGTCACGACACCACCCGGCCGGCGGCCCGCGCGAGTGAGGAGCGAGCTGATGCGCCCGACCGGGCATCCCGAGAGCGGCGGCCTGCGCAGCCAGGCATGGTGGGACAACGCCGGCAATCCGGAGATGACCGCTCTCTACCTCGAACGTTTCCTCAACTTCGGGCTGACCCCGAAGGAGCTCCAGTCCGGCCGGCCGATCATCGGCATCGCCCAGACGGGCAGCGACCTGGTGCCCTGCAACCGCCACCACCTCGCCCTGGCCGACCGGGTCAGGGACGGCATCCGCGACGGCGGCGGCATCCCGCTGGAGTTCCCCGTCCATCCGCTGCAGGAGACCGGCAAACGCCCGACCGCCGCCCTCGACCGCAACCTCGCCTACCTCGGGCTGGTCGAGGTGCTCTACGGATATCCGCTCGACGGCGTCGTCCTGACGACGGGCTGCGACAAGACCACGCCCGCGTGCCTGGCCGCGGCGGCGACGGTGAACATCCCGGCGATCGTCCTGTCCGGCGGGCCGATGCTCAACGGCTACCACCAGGGCAGGCGCATGGCCGCGTCGGGGTCGGGGCTGGTGATCTGGCAGTCGAAGCGGCTGCTGGCCACCGGCGAGATCGACTACGACGAGTTCATGACCCGCGTGGCCGCCTCCGCGCCCAGCATCGGCCACTGCAACACCATGGGCACCGCCCTGTCGATGAACAGCCTGGCCGAGGCGCTGGGCATGTCGCTGCCGTGCTGCGCGGCGATCCCCGCGCCCTACCGCCGCCGGGCCCAGATGGCCTACGACACGGGCCTGCGCGCGGTGCAGCTGGTACGCGAGGACCTCACCCCGCGCAAGATCATGACCATGCGGGCCTTCGAGAACGCGATCGTCGTCGCCTCGGCCATCGGCGCCTCCACCAACGTGCCCATCCACGTCAACGCCATCGCCCGGCACACCGGGGTGCCGCTGACGATCCACGACTGGCAGCGCGTCGGAGCCGACGTCCCGGTGCTGGCCGACGTCGCCCCCGCCGGCGAGTTCCTGGGGGAGGACTTCTACCGCGCGGGCGGCGTGCCCGCCGTCATGCGGACGCTGCTGGCGGCCGGGCGGCTGCACGGAGAGGTCATGACCGTCTCCGGCCGTACCGTGGCCGAGAACCTGGCCGACGCCCCGCCCGCCGACCCGGAGGTCATCCGCCCCTACGACCGCCCGGTCGCCGCGCGCGGCGGGCTGCTCATCATGACGGGCAACCTGTTCGACTCCGCCGTCATGAAGACCTCGGTCCTCGGCGAGGAGTTCCGCACGGCCCGCGACTACCGGGCGATCGTCTTCGAGGGGCCCGAGGACTACCACGCCCGCATCCAGGATCCGGAGCTCGGCGTGGACGAGGGCTGCATCCTCGTCATCCGCTACACCGGGCCGATCGGCTACCCGGGGTCGGCCGAGGTGGTGAACATGGAGGTGCCGTCCGCGCTGCTGCGGCTGGGCGTCACCACGCTGCCCACGCTCGGCGACGGCCGCCAGAGCGGCACCTCCGACGCGCCGTCCATCCTCAACGCCAGCCCCGAGGCCGCCGCCGGGGGCAACCTCGCCATCCTGCGCACCGGCGACCTCGTCCGCGTCGACGTGGACAACGCGCGCGTCGACGTGCTGCTGTCGGAGGAGGAGATCGCCGCACGGTGGGCCCGTCACACGCCGCCGGCGCTGGAGAACCAGACGCCGTGGCAGGAGATCTACCGCGCCACGGTCGGGCAGCTCGACGGCGGGGGATGCCTGGAGCTGGCCCTGTCGTACCAGGACCTCGTACACACCAAGGGGATTCCCCGTGACTCGCACTGACGCCAGAGGCACCGTCATGATCGCCGACTCCGACTTCGGCGACGTGGACATCGAACGCGCGATCGTCGAGGCCGCCGGGTTCGAGCTCCGCGCCGAGCAGTGCAAGAGCGAGGACGAGGTGATCGAGAAGGGCCGGGACGCCGACGGCGTCCTGACTCAGTACGCCCGGATCGGCTCCCGCGCCGTCGAGGCGTTCACCCGCTGCCGGGTGATCGCCCGCTACGGCACGGGCGTGGACATCGTCGACGTCGAGGCCGCGACCAGGCACGGCATCCAGGTCACCAACGCGCCGAACGAGTGGTGCGCCGAGGAGGTCGCCGACCACGCCGTCGCGCTCTGGCTGGCCGCCGCCCGCAAGATCTGCGAGTACGACCGCGCCACCCGGCGGGGCGTGTGGCGCTGGCAGACCGGCGAGCCGATCCGGCGGCTGCGGGGGCGGGTGTTCGGGCTGCTGGGCTTCGGCGCCATCGCCCAGCTCATCGCCGCCCGCGCGCGGCCCTTCGGCGTCGAGGTCTGGGCGCACGATCCCTTCCTGGACGACTCCGAGATCCTGGCACACCACGTGCGGCCGGTGTCGTTCGACGAGCTCGTGTCGGGCGCCGACCATCTGGTGATCCAGGCGCCGCTCACCTCGGGGACGCACCACGCCTTCGACCGCGCGACGCTGCGCAGGATGAAGCCGGACGCGATCCTCGTCAACACCGCGCGCGGCCCGATCGTCCAGGACGAGGCGCTCTACCAGGCGCTCACCGAGGGGTGGATCGCCGGCGCGGCCCTGGACGACCTGGAGGAGGAGCCGGCCAAGCAGCGCGACTGGCGTCCGGACAACCCGCTGTTCACGCTGCCCGGCGTGATCGTCACCCCGCACGCCGCCTACTACTCCGAGCAGGCGGTCGAGACCGTGCGGCGGTTCGCCGCGGAGGAGGCCGTCCGGGTCCTGACCGGGCAGGCGCCGCGCAGCCCCGTGAACGACGTGACCGCCCGGTCCTGACGGGCCGTCGTATGGTCCCGGCGCCGTAGCCGCGGGGCAGCGTACGACGGCGGGAGTAGCGCCGACCGTCTCCGGCCGTACGACGACGGCGGCGGGCGCGGGCGGCGAGGATCGGGACGCCAGCCACCCCACTCCCTCAAGGACGCTTCATGGGCATCACCTGCGAGCGCGACCTCGCCGACTTCCTGACCGCCTACACCCGGGACATGGCCGTCTCCCCCGAGGAGCCCGCCACGATCATCGACCGCTACTTCGTCCCGGACTTCGAGTACTGCAACGACGGGTTCGTGATCGACCGGCAGCGCATGATCGACCACGTCCACCCTGTCCGGCGGCAGGTCGACCAGGAGGCGACGGCCGCCGGCGACGGGGCCGGGGTCGAGATCCACGAGACGCTGGTCTCCGGCGACCGGATCGCCGCCCGGTGGACCCTGCGCACGAGGCTGCGCAAGGGCACGACCTTCACGGCGGAGGTCTTCATGTTCGGCCGCCTGGCCCCGGACGGCCGCATCCGCCGGATCGACCAGACCACTAGGCGACTCGACGAAGCGGGGTAGCCGCGCAGGCGGTTCAGTCCGCCCTGCGGCCGGCCCGCCACTCCGGGGCGAGCACGGACCAGACCTCGACGTCGTGCCGCACGCCCCGGTGGGGGTAGCTCTCGCGCAGGACGCCGTCCTTGCTCATCCCGAGCCGCCGGGCCACCGCGATGCTGGCGGTGTTGCCCGCCGCGGCCTGCCACTCCACGCGGTGGATGCCGCGTTCCTCGACGGCCCAGTCGATGATCACGCGGATGGCCCTGGTCACCAGGCCCTTGCCCGCCGCCGACGGCTCCAGCCAGCAGCCCGCCTCGGCGGTGCCCTGCCGGACGTCCATCGTCCGGAACAGCACGCCGCCGACCAGCCCGCCGCCGGTCCAGATGCCGTAGATCCGCCCGGTGTCGGCCGCGGCCTTGTCCGCGTACGCCTGCAGCACCGACCTGGCGGACTCCAGGTCGGTGACGAGGTCGGGCAGGGAGATGAACCGTCCGATGAACTCGCGTCCGCGGTCCATGTGGCTCAGGAACTCCTCGGCCCGCCAGGGCTCCAGCGGACGCAGCTCCGCACCGTCGTCGCCCAGGGAGATCGCGAACATCGCTGCCTTTCCGTCCAGGATTCACCCGTCTTGAGGGGGAATCCTCTCACGGGCGGCCGGGCCCGTTGATCTCGGCGGGGCGGGCACGGCCCGCAGGTGGGGCAGCACCGCCTCCGGGCCGGGAACCCGGCGCCGTTCCTGCGGTCACCAGGTCACGGGGAGCTCGTACACCCCGTACACCTGGCCGTCGTGCTTGAAGGGGATCTTCTCGAACTCGGTGGCCAGGGCGAGGGTGGGGACGCGCCTGTAGAGGGTGCCGTAGGCGACCTGCAGCTCCAGCCGGGCCAGGGGCTGGCCCAGGCATTGGTGGACGCCGAAGCCGAAGGCCACGTGCCGGCGGGCGTCGCGGCGCACGTCCAGTTCGTCCGGGGCGGGGAAGATCTCGGGGTCGCGGTTGCCGATGTCGTTGGCCACGATGATGCCCTCGCCCGCGCGGATGACCTGGCCGCCGATCTCGATGTCCTCCTTGGCCACCCGGCGGCGTCCGCCGTGGGTGATGTTCAGGTAGCGCAGCAGCTCCTCCACCGCGCCCGCGATCAGCGCGGGGTCGTCGCTCGCGCGCAGCAGGGCGAGCTGGCCGGGATGGCGGAGCAGCGCGAGGGTGCCGAGGGCGATCATGTTGGCGGTGGTCTCGTGGCCGGCCACGAGCAGCAGCACGCCCATCTGGGCCGCTTCCTGCCTGGTCAGCTCGCCCGCCGTGACCCGGGCGGCCACCTGGGACAGCAGGTCGTCGCCGGGGTGGACGAGCTTGTCGCCGACGAGCCCGTCCAGGTACTGCCGCAGCCGTCCGCCCGCGGCCGTCCGGTCCTCGACCGACACGTCCCGCTTGACGATGATCTGGCTGTTGTCCTGGAAGAAGCCGTGGTCGGCGTACGGGACGCCGAGCAGCTCGCAGATCACCAGCGACGGCACCGGCAGCGCGAACGCCTCCACCAGGTCCACCGGCCTCGGCCCGGCCAGCAGGTCGTCGACGAGGCGGTCGACGATGCGCTGGACGGCCGGGCGCATGGTCTCGACCCGCTTGACGGTGAACGCCGCTTGCACCATGCGGCGCAGCCGGTGGTGCTCGGGGTCGTCCATGAAGACGAAGCTGATCGCGCTGTCGGGCCGGTCGGGCGCCAGGACCGGCAGCGGGTAGCCCGGCCGGGTGACGTCGGAGCTGACCTGCGGATGGCTCAGCACCGCCTTCTGCTCGGCGTAGCCGGTGACCAGCCACACGGTGCCGCCGCCGCGCAGCCGTGCCCTGGTCAGCGGCGCGTCCTGCCGGAGCGCCTGCAGGGCCGGCGGCGGGTCGAACGGGCACGCCGCCGCCCTGACGCCGGGGAACTCGGGCAGCGTGCCGGACATGCCCTGATCCGGGATGGCCGTCATGACGGTGTTCCTTCCGCTCGCCTGGCCCGGACGGCGCTCATCGACTTCCCGCCTGACGCACCGGCACTCTCCGCTGTCATGTCCAGTAACCGACGCGCGCGGTGGTAAGTCAAGCGCCTGCTTCGGCGGCCTCCGGGAGCTGCGCGGGACGTCCTGACGCCGGGCGCCTCAGCCGGCTTCCAGGACGAAGAACAGGAAGCACAGGAACCTCGCGCCGGAGATCTCGCGGAGCTCCTCGGGGAACAGCTCGCGGGCCTCCGGCGCGTACGGCGGTTCGCTGATCACGCTGATGCGGAAGCCCGCCGCGGTGAAGGCTTCGGTCATCGCGTGCAGCGGCCGGTCCCAGAAGCTCAGCCGGCTGGTCTGCCCGCCCATGGTCCATTCCTCGACCCGGTTGCGGGTTCCGAAGTAATCGGGCTTCTCCCCGGCCTGGTGCTGCATGAGGGTGATGACGAGGGGGTGCTCGACCGAGACGAGGAGCCGGCCGCCGGGCCGCAGCACGCGTCGCAGCTCGGCCAGCGCCGGCCCCCAGTCCTCCAGGTAGTGCAGCACCAGCGACGCGATGACGTCGTCGAAGGCGTCGTCGGGGAAGGGCAGCGGGTCGGCCAGGTCGGCGACCCGCAGGTCCGCGTCGGCGCCCAGCCGCCGCCGGGCCTGCTCCAGCATCCCGGCGCTCGCGTCGACGCCGGTCACGACGGCGCCCCGATCGCGCAGCTCGGCGAACAGGGGGCCCGAGCCGCAGCCGGCGTCGAGGACGCGCCGGCCGGTCACGTCCCCGGCCAGCTCCAGCATCGCGGGCCGCTCGTAGTACGCGTTCACCAGGCTGGTCTCGTTCTCGGCGGTGTAACCTTCGGCGATCGCGTCGTAGGCGTTGCTCTCGGGCGAATCCGAGACCCGGTTCTCGGGCATGGTCGTCATGGGGGCCATTCTGGCCCGCGCGTCCCGGGGGCGCGGAGACGCGGCGCTTCCGCCGGGTCCGGCTAGGCTTCCGCCTTGTCGTCTGCCTTGTCGTCTGCCTTGTCGAGCAGCAGGGCGGCCGCCCGGGCGAGCACCTGCGCCCGGGTGCGGCCGCCGTGGTCGGCGGCCAGGAAGTGTTCGCCGATCGCCACGCAGAAGGCCAGGAGGCTGCGGGCCTCGACCTCCTCGGGGTCGGCGCAGAAGCTGCCGATCATCTCGCGCAGCAGCGCCATGCGCCGGTTGTCCACCCGTCGCAGGCGTTCGGCGACCGCCTCGTCGCGCCTGGCCCAGTCGCGGACGGCGAGGTCGATGGGCAGCAGGCGGTCGTCGGAGAAGGTGAGCACGCCGGCGCGCCTGATCTTGGTCCGCGGGTCGCCGCCCTCGCGTTCGACGCGCTCGATCACCTCGTCGGTGCTCTCCCGCTCCCAGGTGTCCAGCATCGCCCCGAGCAGCGCCTCCCGGTCGGCGAAGTACCCGTAGAACCCGCCCTTGGTGACGCCGAGCCGCTTGGCCAGCGCCTCCACGCGCACCGCATCGGGGCCGCCGGCGGCCAGCGCCCGCAATCCCTCCTCGATCCACCCCTCCCGTGTCGTACGGACCGCGCCCACAGTGTGTGCCACCTCACTCGGAACAGATGTATACGCCACCGTATAACCGTGGTTAACCTCAGTATATACGGCAGCGTATAGATCGGGAGGGATCATGAGGCTGGCGAACGCCGCCCACACCGGCCGGCCCTGGCGCATCCACGACATCGCCGGAGATTTCCAGCTGGAGGACGTCTGGGTGATCCGCACCCCCGGCGCCGGACGGGATGACTTCCCCGCCGTGCTCGCCGCGATGCGCGACTCCAGCGGCGGCCCCCTGCCACTGCGGCTGCTGCTCGCGGCGCGCTGGAAACTGGGCGCGCTGTTCGGCTGGGACAGGGCGTCGGCGGGTGTCGGAAGGCGCGTCCCGTCGTTGTGCGACCGCCTGCCCGCCGACCTGCGCCGGGCCCCGCACGGCTCCGACGCCGGCCTGGCGCCCTTCTCCCCGGTCTACGCGCTGGACGACGAATGCGCGCTGGAGCTGGCGAACCGCACCGTGCACGCGGTGATGCACCTGGCGTGGGCGCCGGTCGCCGGCGGGCGCGAGCTGCGCATGGCCGTCCTCGTGCGCCCCAACGGACTGCTGGGACGGTGCTACATGGCCGCCATCCTGCCGTTCCGCCGGACCCTCGTCCTGCCGGCCTTCGTCCGGCGGCTGGAGCGCGCCTGGCGGGAGCGCGACGCGGGCGTCCTGGAGTCCGCCGTCGGGACGGGCGGCATCCCGCCGTCCGTCCGCGCGCTGAGCTCGTTGCCCGTCGTCGACTACGCCGACCACTTCGCCCTCACCGTGACCGCCCGCGCCGCCGATGCCGGGGCGACGGCGGAGCAGTGGGCGCGGGCGATGTTCGGCGACGTGCCCAGTCCGGGGGAGCGGCTGATCTGGCGGGGCCTCCTGGGGCTCCGGCTCGCCCGCGGCCGATCGTCCGCCACCGTGGCCGGGTGGCGGATCACCGCACGTGGCGACGACTGGATCCGGCTGGAGACCGCCTCCTGGTTCCTGACCGCCAACCTCGTCGTCCGGGTGGCGGACGGGCGGGTGTCGCTGACCACCCTCCTGCGTTATGACCGGGGCCTCGGGCGCGTCGTGTGGCCGCCCCTGTCGGCGATCCATCGCCGGCTGGTTCCCGGGGTGCTCCGGGGCGCCGCCGCGCGGATGACCCGCGGCGGCGTCCGGTAGCGGCCGGTCAAGGTGCGCCGGAGCCGCGCCCTGTCCGGTAGCCCCCGGTCACGTGCGCCGGAGCCGCGCCCTGACCGGGGACGGCGGGGTCAGCCGCGCCTGGCGGACGGCCAGCCGTGCCCCCAGCCGCCCTGGACCATGGTCTGGAACGCCCACCCGTCCCCGGTGCGCACCAGCAGGTCGGCGTAGTGCATGCGGTGCTCCTCGCCCTCGATCGTCATCGTCGCCTCGGTCTCCACGACCACCAGGTTCTGGCTGACGAAGCGCGGGGTGCGCGTCGAGCGCAGGTCGAGCCCGGCGGTGCCGCCGCCCATGGCCTGCTTCATGCCCTCGACGTACTCGGCCCGCGTCCACTGGCGGACGCTCGCGTGGCCGCCGGGCACGTCGGTGGCCACGTTCATCGGGAAGACCGCCAGGTCGGCGAGCTGCTCGATCGCGCCCTCCTCGGCCAGCGCGTCGTAGGCGGCGAACCAGTCGTCGATGTCCTTCAGTTCCTCGGCGCTCGGCTGGTACATGCTGCTCCTCCTCGTGTCGTACGACGTACCGTACAGCATACGGGAACGCTGCGCGCCACGTGAGGGCGACATTCAGGGCAAGAGGATGGATGGTCATGACATCGGCGGAGCGTGGTCACCTGGTCGGCGGGCGTTACCGGCTGGACGCCGGGCTGCTCGCGGCGCTCATCGCCCGGCTGCTCGACAACGAGCCGCCCGGCTGCTCGACAAGGAGCCGCCCGGCAGGCCGACCGTCGAGGAGGCGCTGGCCCTGCTCGGCGAGCAGCAGCCGGTCCCGGCCGATGCCGATGACCGCACCAAGGTCCTGCCGTCCGCCGGGATCCCCGCGGGTACGACCGTCGCGGTCGCCGGGGGCGCCGCCGCGTTGCTCGCCGGGATCGGCGCCGTGGCGCTCGCCTTCGGCGGCGTCGCCGTGCTCCTGGCCGTGGCCGACGTCGAGCGGGGCGACCGGATCTGGGTGATCCCGTCGATCGTGATCACTTCCGTCGTGCTGCTCACGGCGGGCTGGGCCTGGGAGATGAGGCGCCGGTCGCCCTCGTCGTTGGGGCGCCGGTCAGCGGGGCCGGCTGAGGGCGGCCTCGGCCAGATCCGTCCACTTCCCGGCCGAGGAGTGCGGCACGACCACCCAGTCCTTGACCACCCTGCCCTCGCCCGAGGGATCGAACAGGCGCGCCCCGGCCAGCTCCAGCGCGGCCGCGTGCTCAGCGGTGTCCCTGACCAGCCGGAACACCATCGCGCCGTCACGCTGCAGGCTGGCGAACACCTTGCCCGCCTGGTCCTTGAGCGCCGGGCGTCCCATCATCCTGGAGACCCGCACCCCCAGGTCGGCCAGCTCGGCGCCGACCTGCAGGAAGTCCTCTTCCGCGCTCATCGTCAGTCGGCCCCAGACTTCATGGCGGCGCGGGCCGAGCGGCTCGCCGCGGCCGGGGCACACGATCGTCTCGGCTCCCGCCTTCCGGCAGAAACGGCGATCAGGCTAGCAGGATCGTGCCGAACCGGGAGAACTCGCGCCCGGGGCCGTGTGCGGCGCTCTTCCCCTGACGCAGGGTCAATGTCCAAGCATGGGGGCATGACCTCTGCGACCAGTACGAACCGCCCACCGTCCGGCGAGCTGACCGCCCACCACGACGGCCTCACGATCCCGCTGTCCCGCGGCGGACGGGGCCGCCCGCTGGTGCTGTGCCCCGGGCTGAACGCGACCCAGGCCGACCTCGGCGAGCTGATCGAGCTGCTGCGGCGCGACCACGACGTGGTGACCTTCGACCTGCGCGGCCACGGCCGCACCCCGGCCGCGGACCGGTACTCCTTCGAGGCGTTCCTCGGCGACCTGGACGCCGTGATGGCCCGGGTGGGCCGGCTCGGCCTCGGCGAGGCGCCCGTGCTCGTGGGGTACTCGCTGGGGGCCGACCTGGCCGTGCACCACGCCGCCCGGCATCCCGGGAGCGTCGCCGGGCTCGTCCTGATCGACGGGGCGAACCCGGTGCCCGAGCCGTTCCTCACCGAGGACGTCCTGCCGGCGTTCCGCGCGATGTGGGAGGAGCTGGCCGCGCAGCAGCAGAGCCGCCGCGGCACCCCGCGCCAGGTGCTGCTCACCGCGCGGCAGATCCTCGACCTGAACGTCGAGATCGACGTGGTCCGGTCCGACCTCCTGTCCCGATACCCCATGATCGACGGGCCGATCAGCATGATCATGTCGACCTCGATGGCGGGCGAGAGCGGCGGGCCCGCCGCGCGGTTCAACCGCAACTGGCGGGCCGGGATCGAGCGGCTCGTCCGGCGGCAGCCGCGGATCGCCACGACGTGGCTCGACGCCGACCACGGGCTGGTCTTCACGCACGCCGCCGAGATCGCCCGGATCATCCGGCAGGCGGCTTCTTGATGGCCTCTGGAAGGCTGGTCCCATGCTGACCATCGGCGAACTGGCCGCGTACGCGGGGGTGACCGTGCGGGCGGTGCGGCACTACCACGCCAAGGGACTGCTGCCCGAGCCCGAGCGCGACCGCCACGGCTACCGCAGGTACGACGCCGCCGCCGCGGTCGAGCTGATCAGGATCCGGACCCTCGCCGAGGCCGGGGTGCCGCTCGCGCGGGTGCGGGAGCTGCTGCGGGCCGGCGAGGAGGAGTTCGCCGCCGCGCTCGCCGACATCGACCGGCGGCTGCGCGCCGAGATCCGGCGGCGGCAGCGCCACCGGGAGCGGATCGCCCGGCTGGCCGCAGGGGACGGCCTGGCGCTGCCGCCGGAGGTGGTCGGCTACCTCGACCGGCTGCGGGCACTCGGCGTGGACGACCGCATCGTCCAGGCCGAACGCGACGGCTGGATCCTGCTGGCCGCGCACTCGCCCGGCCGCGTGCCGGAGTGGATGGCCCGCAAACGGGACCAGCTCGACGACCCGGACTTCGTCCGCTTCTTCCGCATCCTGGGCCAGGCACTCACCCGGCCCGCCGACGACCCGCGGCTGGCGGAGCTGGCCGGTGAGCTGGCCGCCTGCCTCACGCGGCTGACCGGCGCGCGGGACGAGGGCTACGCCGACGACCTCGACGTGGAGCCGCAGTTCGTCCGGTTGATGGACGCCCTGGCGTTCGACGCCGTCCCGCCCGCCCGCCGGCTGATCGAGCTGCTGCGCCGGCGGGGCTGGAGCGGCTGGAGCAAGCTGGAGCGGGTGGACCCGCCGTCCTGGTCGTCGGCCGGGTCAGCCGTCGAGGAACCGCTCCAGCTCCGCGGTGACGAAACCGGGGTTCTCCTCGACGAGCCAGTGCCCGGCGCGCGGGACGTCCACCGCGCGGACGATCCTGGTCAGGCGCGGTGACACCGTGGCCCGGATCGCGTCGAGCTGCCCCTGGGCGGTCATGAGCAGCGCCGGGACGCGTACCGGCGCCGCCGCCTTCGTGTCGCGCACGTCCTGGTCCAGGGCGCGGTAGAGCTCGAAGCCGCCCGACAGGGCCTGCGGCCGGCTGTAGGTGCGGGCGTACTCGGTGATCTCGGCGTCGGTGAACGGGGACCGCTGCGAGGTGCCGCCGAACGCCGTTCCGCCGTAGGAGACCTGGGGGTAGAACAACGCCAGGTACTCGCGGACGTCGTCGCCCACCACCGCCTCGGGCACCCGGCGCTGGGAGTGGAAGGCGATGTGCCAGCTCAGCGACCGGTACGTGGCCGCGTCGACGGCCGGGCCGGGCAGCGGCAGGTCCAGGTAGCCGAGGCGGGCGGTGTCGGCGGGGAACCGGCTGGCGTACTGGAACGCCACCGCGGCGCCGAAGTCGTGGCCGACGACGGCGGCGTCCCGGATCCCGAGCCGCCCGGCGATCAGCTGGTGCACGTACCGGGCCAGCGTGGCCTTGTCGTAGCCGGTGGGCGAGCCTTCGCTGTCGCCCAGCCCCGGCAGGTCCACGGCGTAGACGGTGTGGTGCCGGGCCAGGTCCGGCATGATCGGCCACCAGCCGTACCAGGTCTGGGGCCAGCCGTGGATCAGCACCACCGGCGTGCCGGTCCCGCCCTTCACGTAGTGCATGCGCACGCCGTCCACGTCGGCGAACTCGTGCCGGAACGTCGTGCCGAAGCGCGGATCGTCCTGGGTGGCGGTGGCGTAGGAGGCGGCGGGCGGGGGAGCGGCGGCGGGCGGCGAACAGGCCGCGGCGCCGAGCGCGAGCAGGAGGGCGAGCGCGACGGTCGCCGCCGTGCGCGCGGATCGGGCGAGACGGCCCGGCGACGGCCGTGGAGCGGTGGTCATGTGGTCCTGTCCTGAGGAGAGTGGCGGGGTCGACGGCCGGTGCTGCCGTCGATCAGTGCGGGCTCAATCCCACCAGCAGCCCGCCGATCTGGCACGAAAACTTGCGGTTATGGCAAGATGGCCGTCGTGCACGACGACATGGACGAGGTGCTGGGCGCGGTGGGGCCGCGGCTTCGGGCCCTGCGTCGTCACCGCGGCATCACCCTCGCCGAGCTCGCCACCACGACCGGCGTCTCGGAGAGCACGCTGTCCCGGCTGGAGAGCGGGCAGCGCCGGGCCACGCTGGAGCTGCTGCTGCCGCTGGCCCGCGTCTACGACGTCCCGCTCGACGACCTGGTCGGCGCCCCGCGCACCGGCGACCCCCGGATCCACCTCAAGCCGATCACCCGGTTCGGGATGACGTTCGTGCCGCTGTCCCGGCGGCCGGGCGGGGTCCACGCGTTCAAGATGATCATCCCCGCGCGGCCGGAACCGCTGGAACCGGCCCCGCAGACCCACGACGGCTTCGAATGGCTCTACGTCCTCACCGGACGCCTGCGGCTCGTCCTCGGCGACCGCGACCTCACGCTGCCGGTCGGCGAGGCGGCCGAGTTCGACACGTCCATGCCCCACTGGCTGGGCAGCGCCGACGGCGGCACGGTCGAGCTGCTCATCCTGTTCGACCCGCAGGGCATGCGCACCCACATCCACGCCGACCCCCACCGGCACTCTCACTGAGCCTCCGACAGGCCGCATTTGCGGCCTGACCTTCATTTGTGGAGGTCAAGAGGTGCTGAAGCCCGTTTTCGGGGGAGAAGGGGGTGGCTTCGAATGCCTGATGATGGGAGTGGTGACCGTGGAGGGGTCCGGGGGAGCGATCCGGGTCGGTGTGGAGGAGGAGTACCACATCGTCGACGCGACCACACGCCGGGTGACCGCGCGGGCGGGGGCGCTGCTGAGCGCGCTGCCCGAGGAGAGCTTCACGCACGAGCTGCAGCGGTCGATGGTCGAGGCCAACAGCGCGCCGTTCCTGGCCCTGGACGACCTGGCCCGCGACGTGTGCCGCCTGCGGCGCAAGCTGATCGCCGCCGCCGACGAGCTGGGGCTGGGGATCGCGGCGGTCGGCACGCCGCAGCTGGCCGACCTCGACGAGGTGAAGGTCTTCCCCGACCAGCGATACGAGAAGATGCTCAGCGACTTCCAGGTGCTGACCCGTGAGCAGCTCATCTGCGGCACGCACGTGCACGCGGAGGTGCCCGACCCGGACCTGGCGGTCGCGGTGGCGCACCGGCTGACGCCCTGGCTGGCGCCGCTGCTGGCACTCAGCGCCAGTTCGCCGTTCTGGGACGGCGCCGACACCGGCTACGCCAGCTACCGCACGCTGGTGTGGCAGCGGTGGCCGACGACGGGGCCGATCGGCAAGTTCGGCTCGGCGGCCGAGTACCAGGAGATGGTGCGGGGTTTGATCCGGTCCGGGGTGATCAGCGACGCGGGGATGCTCTATTTCGACGTCCGGCCCTCGCAACATGTGCCGACGGTGGAGCTGCGCATCTGTGACGCCTGTCCCCGGGTGGAGGACGTCGTGCTGATCGCCGGGCTGTTCCGGGCGCTGGTGGCCAGGGAGGTGGCCGCGGCGCGCCGCGGCCCGGGGCCGGAGGTGCAGGTGGAGGCGGCCCGCGCGGCGACCTGGCAGGCGGCCCGGTGGGGGCTGGAGGGCGACCTGGTCGATCCGGTGGAGGGCGTGCCGCGCCCGGCCAAGGAGGTGGTCGAGGACCTGGTGACGGGCCTGCGCCCGCAACTGGAGGCGGCCGGCGACTGGGAGCTGGTGACCAGGCTGACCCGGCAGGTCCTGCAGACGGGCACGTCGGCGGCCCGCCAGCGGGCGGCGTACGCCGAGCGGGGCAGCCTGGCGGACGTGGTCGACCTGGTGCTCAGCGAGACCCGCACCTGCGAGTGGGACCGGCCGACGGGGGACCACGACCTCCCTTCGTGCCGGCCGGCGGCCTGATGGCCGGCGGGTGCGCGGCGGGGGTGCCGGCATGTGCGGGCTGAGCGGCGAGTTCAGGTTCGACGGCGCGGAGGCCGACATCGGGGCGGTGGGCCGGATGACCGACGCCATGCACGACCGCGGGCCGGACGGCTCCGGCCTGTGGGCGCAGGGGGCCGTCGCGATGGGCCACCGGCGGCTCAAGATCATCGACCTGTCGGAGAAGGCGGCCCAGCCGATGGTGGACGCCGGGCTCGGCCTGGCGGTGGTGTTCAACGGCTGCCTGTACAACTATCGCGAGCTGCGCGAGGAGCTGCGCGGCGCGGGCTACCGGTTCTACTCCACCTCCGACACCGAGGTGCTGCTCAAGGCCTACCACCGGTGGGGCGCCGAGTGCGTCGGCCACTTCAAGGGCATGTTCGCCTTCGCGATCCACGAGCGTGACAGCGGCCGGCTGGTCCTCGGCCGCGACCGGCTCGGCATCAAGCCCATGTACGTCAGCCACGACGCCCGCCGCCTGCGCTTCGCCTCGACGCTGCCCGCGCTGGCCGCGGGCGGCGGCCTGGACACCGGCATCGACCGGGTGGCGCTGCACCACTACATGACCTTCCACTCGCTCGTGCCCGGCGAGCGCACGATCCTCGCGGGCGTGCGCAAGCTGCCGGCGGCCACCGTCCGGGTCGTCGAGGCGGACGGCACGAGCACCGACCACCGCTACTGGGACCCGCCCTACACCCGCTCCGCCCTGCCCGAGCACGCGGGGCTGAGCGCGCAGGAGTGGCGCCGGGCCGTCCTGGACGCCCTGCGCACGGCGGTGCGCCGCCGGATGGTCGCCGACGTGCCGGTCGGCGTGCTGCTCTCCGGCGGCCTGGACTCCAGCCTCATCGTGGCGCTGCTGGCCGAGGAGGGGCAGAGCGGCCTGACCACGTTCAGCATCGGCTTCGAGGCGGCCGGCGGCGAGCAGGGGGACGAGTTCGCCTACTCCGACCTGGTCGCCGGCCGGTTCGGCACCGACCACCACCGCATCCGGATCCCCGGCGACCGCCTGCTGGACGGGCTGGAACGCGCGGTGGGCGCCATGAGCGAGCCGATGGCCAGCCACGACTGCGTCGCCTTCTACCTGCTGTCGCAGGAGGTCGCCCGGCACGTGAAGGTCGTGCAGTCGGGCCAGGGCGCCGACGAGGTGTTCGCCGGTTACAGCTGGTTCCCGCCGCTGGCGGGCGTGCCACGCGAGCAGGCGGCCGAGGTCTACCACAGGGAGTTCGCCGACCGCCCGCACGACGAGCTGTCCGGCGTCCTGGCCCCCGGCTACCTGCTGGACCGGGACGTCAGCGGCGACTTCGTCCGGGAGCACGTGGCGCGGCCGGGCGCCGACACCGCGCTCGACGCCGTGCTGCGCCTGGAGACCACGGCCATGCTGATCGACGACCCGGTCAAACGCGTCGACAACATGACCATGGCCCACGGGCTGGAGGCCCGCACGCCGTTCCTCGACCACGACCTGGTCGAGCTGGCCGCCGCCTGCCCCGACGGGCTCAAACTGGCCCACGGCGGCAAGGGCGTGCTCAAGGACGCCGCCCGCCGGCTGCTGCCCGCGCAGATCGTCGACCGGCCGAAGGGCTACTTCCCGGTGCCCGCCGTCCGGCACGTCGAAGGGGCCCTGCTCGACCTCGTCCGGGACGCCCTCACCAGCGGGGCCGCCCGCGCGCGGGGCCTGTTCCGTCCTGAGTTCGTGCGGCGGCTGCTGGCCGACCCCGAATCCGACAGGGCGACGACCGGCGTCAACACGCTGTGGCAGATCGGCCTGCTCGAACTGTGGCTCCAGGCCCACCAGATGTGATGCCGGACATCCTCGGCGACCTGTCGCACCTGCCGTCGGCCGCCGCGCTGCACGCCTGGAACTGCCGACGGCCCGCGATGGCGCCCGACAACAGCGCCGTGGCCTTCGTCAGCGACCAGGACGGCGTGCCCCGGGTGTGGGTCCAGCCGCTCGGCGCGGACCTCGACGCGTGGCCGGTCGACACCGGCCACCACCCGGTCGTGGACGTGAGCTGGGGGCCCACGGGGGAACATCTGGCGGTCCTGGTGGCGCCGGACGGCGGCGAGCACACGCAGGTGTGGACCGTGCGCCCGCACGGCGGCGAGCTGCGGCCGCTCGCCGTCCCGCCGCACGGGTCGGCCGCGCTCGTCCGCTGGACCGGCCGGGGCGAGTCGGTCCTGGTGGCCGAGACCTCCGCCGCCGGCCTGACCCGGGCCGAGCTGGCCGACGCCGTCACCGGCGCCCGCCAGGTCATCGCCGCAGGCGAGCTGCTGTGGCCGGCCGCGGTCAGCCGCGACCACGCGCGCATGCTGCTCCGGCGCGGGCCGCGCGGACTGCGCCGGATGTACGCGGCCGACGCCG
Organism: Nonomuraea sp. NPDC001636; assembly: GCF_040298265.1. Lineage (NCBI taxonomy): Bacteria > Bacillati > Actinomycetota > Actinomycetes > Streptosporangiales > Streptosporangiaceae > Nonomuraea > Nonomuraea sp. NPDC001636. Next base: position 120,363 of record NZ_JBEOZT010000021.1, on the reverse strand, counting down.
TCCCCGGTCACCCGCCGGGCGGCGAGCGCGACCTGCTGCCCGGCCTGCCCGGCTCGACCGACCAGGGGGTCCTGTCGCCCGACGGCGAGATCGCCTACCTGGTGTCGGACGCGGGCCGCGACCGGGCCGCGCTGCTGGCGGTGCGGCGCAACACCTATCCCGTCGTGCTGGCCGAGCGGCCGGACGCCGAGCTGGACCGGTTCGCGCTCAGCGCCGACGGCCGCCGCGGCGTCCTGCTGTGGAACGAGCACGGCCGCTCGGCCCTGGACCTCGTGGAACTGCCCGCCGCGCACGTCCGGCCGCTACCGCCGCCGCCCGCCGATGTGGTCACCTCGGTCCGCCTCGCCTGGGACGGCGGCACGGCGGTGCTCGCCGCCGAGAGCCCCGAGGAGCCCTCGCACGTGCTGCTGTGCGACCTGACCTCCGGGACGTACCGGTACGCCGCCGGGGCCGGGCGGCTCCCGGTCGCCACCGGCGCCGAGCTGCTGCGCTTCCCGGCCCGCGACGGGCTGGAGCTGGCCGCCTGGCTCTACCGTCCCGTGCACGTCCAGGGGCCCGCGCCGTTCGTGGTGTCGCTGCACGGAGGGCCGGAGGACCAGGAACGCCCCACCTTCAACCCGCTCTACCAGAACCTCCTGGCCGCCGGGATCGGGGTGCTGGCGCCCAACGTGCGCGGTTCGGGCGGGTACGGTCGGGCCTTCCGCCAGGCCGACGACCTGGCGCTGCGCTTCCGCGCGGTCGAGGACGTCGCCGACTGCGCCGCCGCGCTGGTACGGACGGGCGCGGCGGACCCGTCCAGGCTGGCCTGCATGGGCTGGTCGTACGGCGGCTACCTGACCCTGGCCGCCCTCGTCACCCATCCGCACCTGTTCCGCGCGGGCGTGAACATGAGCGGCATCGCCGACTTCGCCACCTTCTACGCCCGTACCGAACCGTGGATCGCCGCCGCCGCGGTGTCCGAGTACGGGCACCCGGAGACGGACCGCGACCTGCTGCACGCCCTGTCCCCGCTGCGCGCCTTCGACCGGCTGGCCGCCCCGCTCCTGGTCGTGCACGGGACGCAGGACACCAACGTGCCGGTGCACGAGGCCCGGCAGGCGTTCCGGGCGGCCCGCGCCCGCGGGGTGCCCTGCGACCTGCTGCTCTTCGAGGACGAAGGCCACGAGATCCGCCACCGCGCCAACCGCGTCAGCCTCGTCTCCAAGGTCCTGAACTGGCTCGACGAGCACCTGCGGCCCTCCCCGCATTGATCGGGCGGCCGGACGCGTCCATCATGGTGCCCCACCGGCACGGAAGGACCCGCTCGTGACCGACCTCGACGCCCGGCTGCGCGCCTGGCGGCACGACCTGCACCGGCGGCCCGAGCCCGCCTTCGCCGAGCACGCGACCAGCGCCTACCTGGCCGAGGCGCTGGAGGCGGCGGGCCTCGACGTCGTCACCGGCGTCGGCGGCACCGGCGTCGTCGCCTCGCTGACCAGGGGCGGCACCGGCCGGGCCATCGGGCTGCGGGCCGACATGGACTGCCTGCCGCTCGACGAGCCGGGCACGCACGCCCACGTCTCCCGCAACCCCGGCTTCATGCACGCCTGCGGCCACGACGGGCACATGGCGATGCTGCTCGGCGCCGCCGCCATCCTGGCCGCCGAGGGCGGCTTCGAGGGAACCGTCCGGTTCGTCTTCCAGCCCGCCGAGGAGCCCGGCCGCGGCGCGCGGGCCATGCTCGACGACGGCCTGCTCGCCCGCTTCCCCGTCCAGGCCATGTACGGGCTGCACAACTGGCCCGGCGCCCCCGCCGGCCACTTCCTGACCCGCGCCGGGAGCATCATGGCCGGCGAGGACAACTTCGAGATCCGCATCCGGGGCCGCGGCGGGCACGCCGCCCGCCCGCACATGGTCGTCGACCCCATCGTGGTGGGCGCGGAGATCGTCCTGGCCCTGCAGACGGTCGTCGCCCGCAACGTCGACCCCGCGCTGCCCGCCGTGGTGTCCTGCACCGACATCAGCACCGACGGCGCGCGCAACGCCATCCCCGGCGAGGTCGTCATCAGAGGGGACACCCGCAGCTTCGCCCCCGCCGTCGCCGCGCTCCTGGAGGACCGCGTCCGGCGGCTCTGCGAGGGCATCGGCGCCGCCCACGGCGCCACGTGCGCCGTCACCTACACCCACGAGTTCGCGCCCACCGTCAACGACCCCGCCTGCGTCGCCGCGGCGGTCGAGGCGGCCGTCGCGGTCGCCGGCGAGGACGGCGTCGACCCCGACTGCGCGCCCGTCATGCCGAGCGAGGACTTCGGCGTGTTCGCCGGGGCCGTACCGGCCTGCTTCGCCTTCCTCGGCAACGGCACCGAACCCGGCCGGGGCGGCGACCCGCTGCACAGCAGGGAGTACGACTTCAACGACGCCGTCCTGCGGACGGGGACGGACTTCTACGTCACACTGACGCGCCGCGCCCTGCCCCCCACCCGCTGAGCCCCGCCCCCCGACCAGGTACGGCGGATCGTCCGCCCCAGCGACGGGTTCGGCCCGGCGGCGACCTCCGGAACCCGTCCGCCGGCGGGCCGGAGGGGTCAGCCGGTCTCGCGCGGGCCCGTGCGCACCTCCGTGACGGGGCCGTCCGGCAGTGCGACGTCCAGCCGCCGGCACCACGGCCCCGGCGGCGCCCACCCCCAGGCGGGTTCGAAACCGACACTCAGCCGGCGGGCCGAGCGCGGGACCACCCCGCCGAGCTGGCGACTCCCGTGCGCGGCCCTGACGCCCTCCCGGTCGAAGCTGCCATTGTTGTGGCCGGAGTAGTCGGTGCCGAGGTCGTCCTCGGCGGACAGCATCCAGTACCAGAAGAACGACCCCTTGCTGTCCGCCTCCTCGTCCCGGACCCCGGGGACGAACTCGTAGTGCAGCACCCCGCCGGCCTCCGACAGCTCCAGCCCCCGGGCCACCACGTGGTGGCCCTCCACCAGCTCCCCGAGGTCGATGTCGAAGACGACGTCGAGACGCCTCGACCCGTCCCTCTCGGCGAAGTAGGCGTCGGTGGCCGTACGCGGCGGGATGCTGATCATCGGTTCAGCATCGGGCATGATCGGCGAGTTCGCCAGTCAGCGGTCGCGGGGGGCCGTGTGCGCGAGGACGGCGGCGGCCAGCTCCTCGTGCACCTGCGGCGGCAGCGTGTGCCCCATGCCCTCCACCATCATCAACCGCGCCCCCGGCACCTGCTCGGCGATGAGCGCGCCATGACCCGGCTTGGCCGGCTCGTGCGTGCCCTCGATCACCAGCGTCGGCGCCTTGACCTGGTGCAGCACGCCCACCGGCTCGAAATCGGGCTTGGCGCCCGCCGCCAGCCGGTGGTTGACCGTCGCCGACAGGTCGCGCGCCCGGTCATAGATGCGCTCCTGCAACCGGCGCGCCGCGTCCTCGTCGAACGGCAGCCCGGTCCCGTGCAGCAGACGCTGCTCGGCGATCATGCCCTCGATCGCCGCCCGCCGGTCCTGCGGCGGCGGCGACGCGATCAGGGCCTGGTAGAAGGCCACGAACTCGGGCAGCGGCACCGGCAGGCTGCCCTCCGGCTGCGGCTGCCCCAGCAGCGCCCGCATGATGACCTGCCCCTCGGCACCGCCCAGCGGCGAGGAGCCGATGACCGTCAGCGACCGCACCCGCTCCGGCCGCTCCACCGCGACGAACTGCCCCAGCAGCCCGCCCGCCGAGTGACAGACCAGATGCGCGCTGTCCAGGCCGTGCGCGTCCATCACCCGGTAGACGTCGTCCTTGATGTCTTCCCACGTGTACGGGTGCGCCGCGAAGTCGACCGTGTCCGACATGCCGGTGTCACGGTGGTCGTACCGGATCACCCGGCGGCCGCCCGCGGTCAGCAGCCCGACGAACTCGTCCGGCCACAGGACGCCCTGCGACATCGAACCCATGATCAGCAGGATCGGCTCGTCGGTGGCGGCGCCGAACTCTTCACTCCAGATGTTCACGTTTTGCATGCCTCACAGCCTGCCCGTCCCGGCTACGGGCGCCTTCTGTAGAACTACTAGCCGCGCCAGATCAGTACGGGAGCCGATGCCCAGCTTCGGATAGATCTTGTACAGGTGGTACTCGACCGTCCGCGGGCTCAGGAAGAGCTGGGCGGCGATCTGCTTGCTCGACAACCCGTCGGCGACCAGGCCCGCGATGCGCAACTCCTGCGGGGTCAGCGCGTCGAGCACGGCCGCGGCCGGCGCCTGCCCGCTCTCGCCCGCCGCCCGCAGCTCCTCCTGCGCGCGCCGCGCCCACGGCCGCGCGCCCGCCCGTTCGAACGTCTCCCACGCCGTCCGCAGATGCGCCCGCGCCTCGCCCGGACGTTGCCCGCGCCGCAACCGCTCGCCCAGCAGCAGGGCCGTCCTGGCCGCCTCGAAGGGGTTGGTGTGCAGCCGCAGCGCCTCGTCGAAGGCGTCCTCGCGCGACTCGGCCAGGCCGCGGCAGCGGGCCAGCAACGCGCGTGACTCCGGCGTCGCCGCGTGCCGCGACCCCCGTTCGTACGCCTCCAGCGCCGCCCGCGCGCCCGCCTCGTCGCCCGCTCCGACGGCGGCCTCGACGCGGTCGGGGGTCGTCCGCCAGGCGACCGCCGGATGCCCGGTGCCCGGCCCGGCCGCGGCGATGGCCGCGAACCGGTCGCGCGCCGCCGCGTGCCGGCCCAGGCACAGGTCGAGCATCGCCCGCGCGTACGCCGCCACCCCCGCGCGCAGCCCCACCCGATGGGGGACGGCGATCGCCAGCGCCGCGCGGGCCTGCCGCTCGCAGTCCTCCTCCTCGCCGCGCAGCGCCGCCACCACCGCCAGGTTGGCCAGGTGCGCGGCCACCGTGTTCTCGTAACCGGCCTCGCGGGCCAGCTCCAGGCCCTCCTCCGACAGGGCCTGGCTGCGCGCCAGCCGCCCGGCCAGCCGTTCGGCGGTCGCCACGAACTCCAGCACGACCGGCAACTGCCCGGCCATGCCCGACACCCTGGCCACCTGCCCGGCCCGGTCGCTCAGCTCGGCGGCCAGGTCCGTCTCGCCGAGCTGGCTGGCCGCGGCCGCCGCCCACAGGTGGCCCGCCGGGTCCTCCAGCTCGCCGGCCCGCGCCAGCGCCCGGCGCAGCAGGCCGGGCCCGGCGGCGTCGCCGTCCAGGGTCAGGCCGATGCCGGCCACCGTGTCCCGCAGGAAGCCCTCCGGGTGCGCGGCGGCCCGGCGGCCGAGCTCGACGATCATCGCGGTGTCGCCGACGTACGCGGCCGCCTCGGAGGCGTCGGCCAGCATGTCCAGGCTGTCGCCCGCCGCCAGGATCCGCACGGCCTCGGCGGCGTTGCCCGAGTTCAGCTCGAACCGGCCCCGCAGCTGGGCGATCTCCATGGTCACGGCGACGTCGTCGCCGGCCCGTTCGCGCGCCTCGGCCAGCAGCGACTCCGCCTGGCCGGGACGGCCGCCGAGCCAGGCCGCGACGGCGGCGTCCTTCAGCCGGACGGCCCGTTCGCGCGGCTCGGGGGTCAGCTCGGCGGCTCTGGCCAGGGCGGTGGCGGCGGCGCCGTACCCGCCGCGGTCGCGGGCCCGGCCGGCGGCGGCCACCAGCGCGGCGGCGACCTGCTCGTCCTGGCCCAGGGCGGCTCCGGCCAGATGCCAGGCGCGGCGGTCGTCGGCGGTCAGCTCCGCCAGGACGGCGTGCACCCGGCGCACCTCGGCCGGAGCGGCCGCCTCGTGCACCGCCGAACGGATCAGCGGATGACGGAAGCGCACGCCGGCGCCCGACACCTCCGCCAGCCCGCCCTCCTCCAGCTCGGCCAGCGCCGCCCGCCCGGCCTCCGCGCGGTCGGCGAGGAGCCGGCCGGTGGCGCGCAGGACCACGTCGAGGTCGCCCTCCACGGCGGCGACCAGGGCGGCCAGCCGGGCGGCGGCGGACAACGCGGCCACCCGGTCGCCGAACAGCCGGGCGCCGCCGGGCAGCGGGTCGGGCAGCGGTTCGCGTCCGGCGAGCTGGGCGGGCGTCAGGCGGGCGGCGATCTCGCGCAGGGCGAGCGGGTTCGCGCCGGTCAGCGTGACGAGCTCCCGCCGCACCTGGACGGGCAGCGCGCCGTGGCGGGACGCCAGCAACTCGTCCGCGGCGGTCTCGGCCAGGCCGCGCACCTCCACCGTCAGCGGCACGCCCTTGACCACGGCGTCCCCGCGCACCGCGAGCAGCATCGCGACGCGTTCGGTCGCGAGCCGCCTGGCGGCGAACAGCAGCGCGTCGGCCGAGGCCCGGTCGACCCACTGGAAGTCGTCCACCACGCAGACCAGCCCGTCCGGCGCGGCGGCCTCGACCAGCAGCGAGAGCACGCCGGCCGCCAGCAGGAACCGGTCGCCGGCGCCCCCGGCCGCCAGCCCCAGGGCGGCGTGGACGGCGAGGCGCTGCGGCTCGGGCAGCGCGTCGAGCGCGCCGGGCGAACCGGCCACCGGCCACAGGAGCTGGTGCAGCGCCGCGAACGCCAGGTCGGACTCCGACTCGACGCCGGTGAGCCGCAACACCCGCATCGCGCCGCCGCGCGCGGCCGCCGCGTCGAGCAGGGCCGTCTTGCCCGCCCCCGCCTCGCCGCGCAACACCACCGCGCCGCCGGCGCCGTCGCGGGCGCGCGCGATCACCTCGTCGAGAACGCTGATTTCCGCAGATCTGCCGTAGAGCACAAGCCCCTACCTTAGGCGCGCGGCCCGGCCCGCCGAGCCCCCGGCGAGCGTCCCTACGTGGGCAGCCACGCAGGCCACCAGGGCAGCCGGTGCCGGCGAAGCCCTCACCCGCGCTCAGGTCACCCTCGCAGTAGACGTGCGCGTGCGCCACCAAGGAGGTCTCGTACCAGGTGCCCACGGTCGCGCACGCGATCGCGGCGACGGCCGGGAACGCGCAGCCGAAGGCCCAGCGAACGTCCCCGGCCCCGGACGAGAGCCTGCTCCGATCGGTCACGCCGACATCGAAGCAGACCGGTTTGCGGCCGATGCGCACCCGAGGTGAAGATTCGGTGCAGGGACCCGATCACCTCGGCCACACTGGTCCCATGGAATACGTCGGACGGGTGCCCGCGCCGCCGCTCGACCGGTTCATCGACGACATCTACTGCCTGACCGGGGTGCCGCGGCACCGGCTGATGAACGTCCCGCCGATGCCGTCGGGCCACCTGTTCGTCAACCTGGGCGACCCCGCCCGCCTGTGGGACTCCGACCCTTCCGTGCCGCCGGCGGTGTTCGCCGACGGCTGGTTCATGGGGATGTGGACCAGGCGGTTCCGCTACGAGTACCCCGCGCGGGTGCGGCTGGTCGGGGTGCACTTCAAGCCATGGGGGATGACGCCGTTCGTCGGCGTGCCGGCGGGCGAGCTGCGCGACCGGTGGGTGCCGGCCGACGCCCTCTGGCAGCGGTCCCTGGACCGGATCCGCGACCGGGCCGGCGACCTCGCCTCGGCCGCCGGTGTCCTGCGGGTGGTGGAGGAGGAGCTGCGGGCGCGGTTCGCGGGGGCGGCGTCGCGCAACCTCGACCTGGTCCGGCACGCGGGCGGACGCCTGGCGGCCACGTACGGCGCGGTCCCGGTCGGCGCGCTGGCCGACGCCGCCGGGGTGAGCGGCAACCACCTGGCGGCGCAGTTCAAGTCCCATGTCGGCGTCACCCCGAAGCGGGTGGCCCGGATCTACCGCTTCGCCCGGCTGATCGTGTCCGTGGACGCGGTGCGCCCGGTCGACTGGACGGCGCTCGCCCACACGGCGGGCTACTTCGACCAGGCCCACTTCAGCAGGGAGTTCAAGGACTTCACCGGCCACACCCCGACCGAGTACCTGGCCCTGCGGCGCCGCTTCCCCGCCGAGCCGGGCTTCCCGCCGGACGACGGCCCGATGCCCGCCGATTGATTTTCTACAAGCCCGGCAGCCCCGCGAGGCGGCAGGATCACAGGCGTACTTCTGACGAGGACCGAGGAGACCCCGTGGGCGCAGTGATCATGAACAGCTCGGTGTCGGTGGACGGCTTCATCGCCGACGGCAACGACGACGTCGGCCCCCTGCACGACTGGTACTGGAACGGCGACACCCCCCTCACGCCGGGCGACGATCAGGACTACGACCATTCCGGCGCGGGCGGCGGCTTCAGGGTGTCCAAGGCGTCGGCGGAGTACGTCCGGCCGATCTGGGAGTCGGTCGGCGTGATCATCATGGGCCGCACCCTGTTCGACCTGGTGAACGGCTGGGAAGGACGGCCGCCCGCGGGTGAGCACGTGGTCGTGGTGTCCCACCGGCCCAAGCCCGAGGGCTGGCACCCCGAGGCGTCCTACCATTTCGCCGCCGACGTGACGGCCGCCGTCGCCCGCGCCCAGGAGCTCGCCGGGGACCGGGTCGTCAGCGTGAACGCCGGCGACGTCGGCGGCCAGCTGCTCGCCGCCGGTCTGGTGGAGGAGGTGGCGATGGACGTCGTGCCGGTGGTGTTCGGCTCGGGCAAGCCCTACTTCGGCCGCGTCGCCGGGCGGCACCTCCTGGCGGACCCCCACGTGGTCGTCCAGGGCGAGGGGGTGCTGCACCTGCGGTACAAGGTGCGCCGCTAGTCGCGGCCGACGATCCGCGCGAGGTCGGCGCAACCCCGCACGAACGCGGGCATGGGCGCGGCCGATCCGCGGCAGCTAGCCTGACGCCGTGAGCTCCGTTCTGCTGTGGTGCGCGCTCGTCGGCGTCGCCCTCCTGTACGGCGCGGCCGTGCGCGGCACGGCCGGGATCACGATCGCGGTCGCCGCGGCCCTGGTGGCGGCGGCGACGGCCGTCGCGGCGGCCCGCGGCTGGCCGCCGCAGGCGCTGGCGGGCGTGGCGCTGGTGGCGGGCGGCGTGGGCGCGGTCGTCTGGGCGTTCGGGCGGGCGCACCGGCGGGGCCGGACGCGGCGGGCGGCCCTGGCCGCGCACCGGGCGGCGCGAGCGCAGGCGGACGCGGCCGTGGCGGACGCCGTGCGCCTCAGGATGGCCGCCGAGCTGCACGACACCGCCGCCCACCGGCTCACCGGCATCGCGGTGGCCGCGGCGTCGGCGCTGCACGTGGCCGACCCGGCGATGCGGGAGTCCGCCCTGCGCCACGCCGGGGACGCCGCCCGGCTGGCCCGCGCCGAACTGGCGGGCGCGCGGGACGCCGTCCGCGACCTGCCGGCGATCGACGCCCTGGTCGCCGCCTGGCCCGGCCCCGGCGCTGACCCCGCCCGGATCGGCTACCGCAGGACGGCCGCCGCCGCCCCGCCGGAGATCGCGGCGGCCGCCTACCGGGTGGTCCAGGAGGGCCTCACCAACGCCGCGCGGTACGCCGGCGGCGCCCGGCTGGACGTCGCCGTCCTCGGCGAGCCCGGCCGGCTGACCGTCGAGGTGCGCGACTCCGGCGGCGCGCGCGAGCACGACGACCTGGGCACCGGCCACGGCCTGTCCGGGCTGGCCACGACCGTGGCGGCCGGCGGCGGCACGCTCACGGCGGGCCCGGACGCCGGCGGCTGGACGGTCCGGGCCGTCTTCCCCGCCCCCGCCGGGCCGCCCCCGTTCCGGCGGTCGTGGTGGCGCGGGCGGCGGGCCTGGGACGCGGCGCTGGCCGGGCTCGCCGTCGCGTTGACGATGGGGGCGAGCCTGCTGCCGGGAGGCACTCCGGCGCCGCGCGAGTTCCTCGTGCTCGGCCCCCTCTTCGTCCTGCACGCCCTGCCTCTGTGGTGGCGGGTGCGGCGGCCCGCGTGGAGCCTGGCCGCGATGTTGTCGATCCATCCGGTGGCGATGGCGGGCCTGACCCCGACCCCCGCGGGCGACCTGTTCCTCTGGGCGTGGTGGGTGGAGCTGGCCCAGCTCTACGCCTTCGGCGCCCACCACCCCCGGCGCCGGGGGGTGCTCGCGATCCTCGCCGTCGGCCTGGTGGGCGGCCTCGCGCTGGCCCTCGGGCCGGGCATCGCCGGCGACCGGACGGCCGCCTGGGCGGTGCTCGCCACGGCCGTGGCGCTGCTGTCGGCTCCGGCGTGGGCGGCGGGCGTCCTGGTCGCCCGGGGGCGGGCGCGGCGGCGGGCGGCCGCGACCGCCGAACGCGACCTGCTGGCCGGCCGGCTGGCGGACGTGGCGCGCGGCGAACGCCGGCGGATCGTCGAGGGCCTGCGCAGCACGGCGGCCCGGCACGCGGACGCGGTCGTCGCGGCGGCCGGGAAGGGCGACCTGGCGGCGGTGCGCGACGCCGCCCGCGCCGCGATCGACACGCTCCGGCGGCTGCTGGACGAGCTGCGCCGCCCCGCCGGAGCCGACGGCCCCCCGCCGACGCTCGCCGGGCTGGAGCTGCTGGCCGCGCGGCGGCAGGCGGGCGTGCACCACGTCGGCGACCCCGGCGGCCTGGCCCCCGAGCTGGAGGTGGGCGTGTTCAGGGCGGTCGAGGAGCTGGCCGGGGACCGGATCACCGTGTCCTACCTGCCCGACGGCGTGCTCGTCGAGGGCACGGCGGCCCGGCGCGCCCGCCGCCGGCTGCACACCCTGGCCGACGGGTACGGCGGGACGCTCGACACCGGCGGCCCGGACGACGTGCGGGTATGGTTGCCCAGATGATCAGGGTGATCGTCGTCGACGACCAGGCGGTGGTCCGGGCCGGGATCGCCGCGGTGCTGGCCGCCGAACCCGACCTCGACGTGGTCGGGCAGGCCGCCGACGGTGCGTCCGCCGTGGCGCTCGCCGCCGAGCTGCGCCCGGACGTGGCGCTCATGGACGTCCGGATGCCCGGCCTCGACGGGCTCGCCGCCACCGCCCGCATCACCGCCGGCACGCCGGGCACCCGGATCGTCGTGCTGACCACGTTCGGCCTGGAGGAGTACGTGTTCGGCGCGCTGCGCGCGGGCGCGTCCGGGTTCCTGCTCAAGGACGCCGAGCCGGCGCGGGTCGTGGACGCGGTGCGGGTGATCGCGCGCGGCGACGCGCTGCTCGACCCGGTGATCACCCGGCGGCTGCTCGAACGCTTCGCCGCGGCCGCCGACCCCGGCCCGCCCGCGCGGCCCGACGGGCTCACCGCCCGCGAGCGCGAGGTGCTCGGGCACGTCGCCCGCGGGCTGTCCAACGCCGAGATCGCCGCCGTCCTGGCGCTCAGCCCCGCCACGGTCAAGGATCACGTGGCCGCGATCCTGGCCAAGCTGGGCGTGCGCGACCGGCTGCACGCGACCATCCACGCCTACGAGTCCGGCCTGATCCGTCCCGGGGCCGGCTGACCCCCGCCGCGTGGCGGGGGCCCGGTTCGGTCGCCGGCAGGAGGAGACGCGGCGCGCGCGTTCCTAACGTTGTGGCACATGAAACGTGTGTCAGGCGCGATCCTGCTGGTGGGCGCCGAGATCGCCGCGGTCGCCGCCGGGGCTCTGGTCTTCCTGCTCGTGGCGGCCGTGACGGCCGCCGTGCCGCTGTTCACGGGGGCGGGGGTGCTCGCCGTCGCCGCCGTCACCTGGCTGCTCGGGCGTCCCGCGCTCCGGCTGCTGGGGCTGCCCCGGCTGGTGCCGCCCTACGTGGTGGTGAACACCGTGGCGGTCGCCGCCCTCGCCGGGCCGGCGGTCTTCCGGCCCTTCCCCGTCCCGCCGCCGGCCCCGACGCCCGCCGGGGTCGCGTACTGGCAGCTCCCGACGGGGTCCCGGCTCGCCTACGTCAAGCTCGCCGGATCCGGCACGGCCGGCCGTCCGCCCGTGATCTTCCTGCACGGCGGGCCTGGCACGCCCGGGGAGGGGCTGCCGGAGGGCAGCGAGGAGCTGGCCGCCGCCGGGTTCGACGTCTACGCCTACGACCAGCTCGGCGCCGGCCGCTCGACCCGGCTGGCCGACCCGGCCGGGTACACGGTCGCCCGCCACGTCGCCGACCTGGAGGCCGTCCGCCAGGCCATCGGCGCCCCGAAGATCGTCTTGGTGGGCAGGTCGTGGGGCGGCACCCTGTCGGCCGCCTACCTCGCCGCCCACCCCGACCGGGTGGCCAAGGCCGTGTTCACCTCGCCGGGCGCGATCTGGGAGCCCGCCTTCCCCGGCGGCGTCGGCAGCCCGTGGGACGGCCTGCCCGCCCCCCTCCAGGCCGAGGCCGACGCGCTGACGAGCTCCCCGCGCATGCTGGTCCAGTCGTTGCTTCTGGGGGTGAACCCGGCCGCGGCGCGGACGCTGGTGCCCGACGCCGAGGCCGACGCCCGGATGCGCGCGCTGCTGCTGGTGGCCAAGGACGCCACCGGCTGCGCGGACGCGAGACCCGCCCCTGTGCACGGGAACCCGCCCGGCTTCTACAGCAACCAGATCACCGCCGAGGACGCCGCCGCCGTCCCCGACCCGCGGCCCCGGTTGCGCGGGGTACGGGTGCCGGTGCTCATCATGCGCGGGCAGTGCGACTACCTGAAGTGGGAGGTCACCTACGACTACCGGCGCACCCTGCCGGACTCGACCCTGGTGTACGTCCCGGGCGCCGGCCACTCGATCGCCAACGGCCGTCCCGACCTCTACCGCGGCCTGATCCGCGCCTTCCTCCTCGACCGCCCGCTGCCCGTCCCCGCCTACACCGGCGCCACCGATCCCGCCCGGTCCTAGACGCCGCCGCGCGTTCCGGGATCGGTGATCTTAGGATGCGGGTGACTCAGGGCTCCGCCGGGGCGGCGGGGCGGGGAAGGAGAGCGCGTGGAGCGGGACGAACGGCTACGTCACAGCTCGTCATTCGGAGCCGCGGCGGCCGCGTACGCCGAGCACCGGCCGGACTACGCGCACGCCGCCGTGCGCTGGGCGCTGGCGGCGGCGCCGGGGCGGCGGGTGCTCGACCTCGGGGCGGGCACCGGCAAGCTGACCGCGACGCTGGTCGAGCTGGGCGTCGAGGTCGTCGCGGTCGAGCCCGACCCGGCGATGCTGGCCGAGCTGCGGCGGGCGCTGCCGGACGTCCGCGCCCTGCCGGGCAGCGCCGAGGCGATCCCGCTGCCGGCCGCGTCCGTCGACGCGGTGCTGGCCGGCAACGCCATGCACTGGTTCGACATGGCCGTCGCGGGGCCCGAGATCGCCAGGGTCCTGGCGCCCGGCGGCGTCCTGGCCGGCCTGTGGAACGTGCTCGACGACGGCGTCGGCTGGGTGGCCGGGCTCGCGCGGGCCGGCGGCGGCGAGGCGGTCGGCCCGCGCGACACGCCCGCCGCCTGGCGCGCCGAGACGGCCGGGATGCACCTGTCCAGGTCGGGCGCGCCCGCCCGGTTCGGGACGCCGGAGCAGGAGCTGTTCCCGCACGGCCAGCGCCGCACCGCGGACTCCCTCACCGAGACGCTCGCGACCAGGGCGGGCATGCTCGTCATGCCCGAAGGGGAACGCGCGGCCCGGCTCGGCCGGATCCGCGCCTACCTCGCCGGCCGGCCCGAGACCGCCGACGGCGAGTTCACCCTGCCGATGCTGACGGCCGTGTTGCGCGTCCGGCGGTTGTGAGGACGGCCGAGCCAGGGCCGTGAAGAGGTTTCACCTGCCGATCGATTCGAAAACAACGATCAAGCGGCCTCCCGTCGGACGGTGACGGCCGGGAAGGCGGTGCCGAATGTCCGGAGCGCCGTTGTACGACACCATCGGAGCGGCCTACACCACGACCCGGCGCACCGATCCGCGCATCGCCGCGCGCATCTGGGCCGCCCTCGGCGACGCCAGGACCGTGCTGAACGTCGGCGCGGGCACCGGGTCCTACGAGCCGCCCGATCGTTACGTCCTGGCCGTGGAGCCGTCGGCGCTCATGCGCTCGCAGCGCCCGGCGGGGGCGGCGCCGTGCCTGGCCGGGTCGGCCGAGCGCCTGCCGTTCGACGACCGGTCCTTCGACGCCGCGATGGCCGTCTCCTCCGTCCACCACTGGCCGGACGTGCTCGGCGGCCTGCGCGAGATGCGGCGCGTCGCCCGGCGGGTGGTGGTGTTCACCCACGACACCGGCGACGCCGGCTGGCGCGACCGGTTCTGGCTGTCCCGCGACTACCTGCCCGAGGTCGCCGCCCTCGTGGCCGGCCGGCCCTCGGTGACCGAGCTGGCGGCGGCGATCGGGGCCCGGCTGGAACCCGTGCCCATCCCGTGGGACTGCGCCGACGGCCTGTTCGAGGCCTTCTGGCGGCGGCCGGAGGCGTACCTGGAGGAGGACGTCCGCCGCGGGATGTCGGTCTGGGCCAGGCTCGGGCCGGACGTCGAGCGGCGCGCGGTGCGCGACCTGCGGGCCGACCTCGACTCCGGCCGGTGGGCCGCACGCAACCGGGACCTGCTCGATCTCGACGAGGCCGAGCTCGGCCTCCGCCTGCTGATCGCGTAGCCCGGACCGACGGCGGGTCGGCGCGGAATGCATGAGAGGTCCTCATACGTTGTGGCCGCCGTGGACGATCTCACCCCCGCGGAACTGCGCGTCCTGGTCGCCGTCGACGGGGAGGGCAGCGTCACGGCGGCCGGCGTACGGCTGGGGCTGACCCAGTCGGCCGTCTCCCACGCCCTGCGCGCGGCCGAGCGGAAGACGGGAGCCGTGCTGTTCCAGCGGGGCCGCGCCGGCGCGCGGGCCACCGCGGCGGGACGGGCCGCGGTCGGGCACGCCCGGCACATCCTGCGGCTCATGGAGGTCATGCGCGCCGACACGCGCGCCGCCGCCCGCGGCGAGGCCACCGGGACCATCCGGCTGGCCGCCTTCCGCAGCGCCGCCTTCCACCTGCTGCCGCGCGTGCTGGTCCGGTTCGGGCAGCGGCACCCCAAGGTCACCGTGGACGTGCGCATCGTCCCGGACCTGGGCAGGGGCATCGCGGGCGAGGTGGCCGACGGCCGGGCCGACGTGGGCGTCCTGACCCTGCCGACGTACGTGGACGGCCTGGTCTGCCAGGAGCTGTACGAGGAGCCGTACGTGCTGGCCCATCCGCTGGGGCATCCCGACCCGCGGTCGCTCCCCATGATCGACTGGCACGAGAACTGCTCGGGCGAGACCCGGCGCTGGCTGGCCGCGCAGGAGTGGATCCCGCCCGGCGACCTCACGGTCGAGGACGACGGCGTCGTCATGTCGATGGTCGGGCACGGGCTCGGCGCGGCGATCGTGCCCCGCCTGTCCACGGTGGACGCCCCGGCCAAGGTCGCCACGGCCGAACTCGGCGAGGGCGCCCCCCGCCGCCGGGTGGGTTACGTCACCACCCGCGAACTGGCCGGCTCCGCGCTGATCCGCGACCTGCTCGGCGAGCTGCGCACCCTCCGGAGGCCCGCGGCCCCGGCGGCGGCCACCCATCCATGAGCCGCTGCCGACGACCGTTTGACGGTGCGCTGCCCTGTCCCGGGTACGGTCCCTGGCATGGAAGAGGTGCCGCCGCCGCCGGACGACATCGTGCACCGGCTGCTCGGCGCGGCCAACGCGCACGACGTCGAGGCGGTGTCGCGGTGTTACACGCCGGACGCGGTCGTCGTGACCCCCGAGATGGAGGCCGGCGGCCGTGAGGAGATCGCCTCCTATTTCACCCAGATCTGGGACGGCTTTCCCGACCTGCACTTCACGCTGTGGGACACCGTCGCCCTGGGGGACACGATCGCCACCGAGCTGACGGCGACCGGGACGCACTCCGGCCCCTACCTGACGGTCGGCGGCGAGGTGCTGGCCGCGACCGGCCGCCAGATCACCGTGCGGGCCTGCTGGTTCTGGGACCTGCGCGACGGGCTCGTCGCCAGCCAGCGCCTCTACTACGACCAGCTGGAGATCTACGCGCAGATCGGCCTGTGCCTGCCCCTGGCCTTCGAGCCCCCGGACACCGCGGCCACGGAGGAGGCCGGGGACGCCAGGTGACCCGCCGGACAACGGCGCAGGCCCGCACGGCCTGACGCGGCTGTGCGGGCCCGGGCACGTCCGGGCGGGCGTCTAGTGGTGGCCGCCCACCTGGCGGGCCTGCTCGCGGGCCTGGTCGGCGGTGGCGGCGGCCGCCTCCGACGCGCTGTCCTTCACCTGCTGGACGGCCTGCCCCGCCAGCTCCTTGGCGTCCTGGCCGAGCTGCTGCGCCGACTCGCGGCCGGCTTCCACGACCGGCTCCAGCACGTCGCCGACCTGGTCGCGGAGCTGGCCGACGGCCAGCTCCTCCGCCTCGGTGGCGGGGATGAGCGTGGCGGCCAGCAGACCGGCGCCGAAGGCGATCAGCCCGGCCGCCAGGGGGTTGCCCTGGGTGCCCCGCCTGGCCTGCTCCGGCGCGGCCCGGACGGTCTCGGCCGCCACGTGGGCGCCGTGCCGCACGGTGCCGGCCGCCTGGTGGGCGCCCTCCATCACCGCCTGGCCGGCCTGGTGCGCCCCCTCGCCCACCGAGCCGGCGGTGGCGGCGACGCCGTGCCGGGCCCGGCCCGGGGCATGGGGCACGCCATGGGAGGGGGTTCCCATCACCCGCTCCCGCAAGGTTCGCGCCGCCTCCCGCACCCGTTCGGTACGGCGGCGCGCGATCCGCGCCGGGCTCGTCCGGTCGGCCAGCCGGTCCACGTCGGCCGCGAGTTCGGCCCTCGTGGCGGCGATCTCGTTTCTCACTTCCTCAGGTCGCGTGCCCATTGCGCGTCCTCCTTGAGCGTCTCGATGGTCTGCTCGGGTCTGGGGTTGATCTCGCGCAGCCGGTTGCGCCCGTTGACGTACAGCACTGCGCCGATGACCGCCCAGACGACCGCGAGAACGAGCGCGGCCCAGCCCAGGCCCATCACCTCGCCCAGGCCGAACATGACGGCCAGGGTCACCAGCAGCGCGATCATGTAACCGGCGAAGCCGGCGCCGCCGAGCATCCCGGCCGCCTTGCCCGCCTTGGTCGCCTCCTGGCGGAGCTCGATCTTGGCCAGCTCCACCTCCTGGCGGAACAGTTTGGAGATGTCCTCGCCGATCTCGCCGACCAGCTGGCCGAGCGTCGGTTCCTCGGGCTGCGCGGTCACGGCAGGTCACTCCCGGCGCCGTAGGCGGGAGCGGCGGGGGCGGCCGGTGGCGTGGTGAGCGGCGGCACCGGGCGGGTGTCGTCCTGCCCGAGGGGGTCGCCGAGCGGCCGGTGGAGCGGTTGCGGCGGCGCCGTTCCGGGTTGCGCGACGCTCGGCAGGGTGGGGTCGGCGGGCGGCGACGGCGTCGCGGGCTGGGACGCCGTCCCCGAGCCGTCGCCGGAGGCCTTGATGACGCGGCCCACCAGGAAGCCCGCGGCCAGGGCGCCGGCCAGGAACGCGGCCGGACGGCGGCGGGCGAAGCTCTGCACCTCGCCGACCACCCCGGCCAGGCCGTGCCTGTCGAGGTAGTCGGCCGCGCGCCGGCCCTGGTCGGCGGCCTGGCGTACGACGTTGGTCACCGGCGAGTCGGGCTTGGCCTGCTCGTGCATGGCCGACAGGTCCTCCGACCACTCGCGCAGGCTCTGCGCGGCCCGCCGGCTCTGCTGCTCGGACTGGGCGCGCACCCGGTCGCGCAGCTCGTCGACGGCGTTCCTGGCCTGGGCCCTGGCCTCGCCGGCCACCTGGACGCCGGCCTGCCTGGCGGTCCCGGCGACCTCCTGCGCGGCGGCCTTGCCCTGCTGGAGCGTTCCCTCCTGGCCGGTCCCCGTCGGGTATTCACTCATGGGTGCCCTCCTCGTGGGATTGATGCCGCCTGTGGCTACCCGGACGGCCTCCGCCAAACCAAGAACACCCCAACGCAGGGCAAAGAACGCGAAAACCGGATCGGCGGTGCCCGTGCTGCTCCGGAGGGGCTCCGATCGTGGTCGCGCGGGGTCGCGAACCGCCCTGAAGTGCGGCGATTCGGGTTATACGGCTGAGCATGGGTAGGGAGGCGCCAGACCTGGTCAATCCGTTGTGGCCCTTCCTAAGGAACCAAGCATGAACGACTCTCACCCGCTCAAGTCCGCCGTGGACAAGGTCGTCGGCGCCGTCACCGATCACGACGCGGTGCAGCCGGCCGAGATCCCCGGAGTGCCCAACAGCCTGCCGCCCCAGATTGAGGAGCCGACCGAACCGCGGGAACCGCTGCCGCCCAAGCCGGACCAGACCGGGCCCGACACCGTCTCGCCCACCGGGCAGCCCACCGGCGCCTCGCAGGATGAGATGGCCCAGGGTGGCGAGTACCTGACCACCGCCCAGGGGGTGCGGCTGCGCGATACCGACCACTCGCTGAAGGCCGGCCCGCGCGGCCCGGTGCTGCTGCAGGACCACCACCTGCGCGAGAAGGTCATGCACTTCGACCACGAGCGCATCCCCGAGCGGGTGGTGCACGCCCGCGGCGCCGCCGCCCACGGGGTGTTCCAGGCGTACGGCACCGCCTCGAACATCACCAAGGCGGCCTTCCTCGCCGAGGGCGCCAGGACCCCGGTGTTCGTCCGCTTCTCCACCGTGCTCGGCTCGCGCGGCTCGGCCGACACCGTCCGCGACACCCGCGGCTTCGCCACCAAGTTCTACACCGCCGAGGGCGTGTTCGACCTGGTCGGCAACAACATCCCGGTCTTCTTCATCCAGGACGGCATCAAGTTCCCCGACGTCATCCACGCCGGCAAGCCGCATCCCGACCGGGAGATCCCGCAGGCGCAGAGCGCGCACGACACGTTCTGGGACTTCGTCTCCCTGCACACCGAGGCCACCTTCAACACGATGTGGAACATGTCCGACCGCGGCATCCCGCGCTCGTTCCGCATGATGGAAGGCTTCGGCGTGCACACCTTCCGCCTGGTCAACGCGGCGGGGGAGACGACGCTGGTCAAGTGGCACTGGAAGCCCAAGCTCGGCGTGCACTCCCTGACCTGGGAGGAGGCCCAGATCGCCGGCGGCGTCGACCCCGACTTCCACCGGCGCGACCTCGCCGACGCCATCGAGGCCGGCGCGCACCCGCAGTGGGAGCTGGGCATCCAGGTCTTCCCGGACACGCCCGAGCAGATGTTCGAGGGCATCGACCTGCTGGACCCGACGAAGATCGTGCCCGAGGAGCTGGCCCCCGTCCACCCGGTCGGCCTGATGACGCTCAACGCCAACCCGTCGAACTTCTTCGCCGAGACCGAGCAGGTCGCCTTCCACGTCGGGCACCTCGTGCCGGGCATCGACATCACCGACGACCCGCTGCTGGCGGCGCGGCTGTTCTCCTACCTCGACACGCAGATCACCCGCCTGGGCGGCCCGAACTTCGCGCAGATCCCCATCAACCGGCCGCACGCGCCGGTCAACGACATGCTGCGCGACGGCTTCCACCAGACGGCCGTCCACCGCGGGGTGGCCCCGTACCGGCCGAACTCCCTGGACGGCGGCTGCCCCTTCCAGGCCGGCGCCGAGCAGGGCGCCTACGTCGAGGTGCCGCTGGAGGTCGCCGGACGCAAGGTGCGCGAGGCGCCGGCGACCTTCTCCGACCACTACAGCCAGCCGCGGCTGTTCTGGCTGAGCCTGTCCCCGGTCGAGCGCGAGCACCTGATCAGCGCCTACACCTTCGAGCTGGGCAAGTGCTACGAGCAGGCGGTCAAGGAACGCCAGCTCCGGGTGCTGGCCAACATCGACCCGGTCCTGTGCCGGGAGGTCGCCGACGGCCTCGGGCTGCCCGTCCCCGAGCCCACCGTGCCGCTCGCCGACCAGGCGCCGAGCCCGGCGCTGTCGCAGGTGGGCCGGGAGTGGCCGCTGGACGGCCGGATCATCGGCATCGTCGCGGACGAGGCCAGCGACCTCGGCGTCGTGGGCGCCGTCCGCCAGGCCGTGCTCGACGGCGGGATGACGCCGCTCGTCATCGCGCCCAAGGGCGGCATGCTGGGCGGCACGCTGGCCGTCCAGCGCACCTTCGCCACGGCCCGCTCGGTCGAGTTCGACGCGGTGCTGCTGGCCGGGGCGCCGGCCCCGGGCGACGACGCGTACGGCGCCCGCGACGCCAAGGCCGGCGACGGCGGCACCCCGGTCGACCCGCGCGTGCTGCTCCTGGTCGGGGAGGCGTACCGGCACGCCAAGGCCGTCGGCGGCTGGGGCACGGCCGCGCAGGCGCTGCAGGCCGCCGGGATCCCCGCGCAGGCGCCGGGCGTCGTCACCGGCCAGGACGGCGAGGGGGTGCTGCGCGACGTGCTCGCCCTGCTGCCCCTGCACCGGGTCTGGGACCGCTTCCGCGTCCACCCCGACGTGGCCTGAGCCGGCAGAACCGCCCGGCCGGCCCGCGGGAAAACCGGGTGCGGGCGGCGGGCGGGGTGGTGTGTGATCGGGGGATGACGATCGAGACGGGCAGGGCGGGGATCGACGGGCTCGGCGACGTGGTGCGGCTGCTGGGGGAGTGGCAGCGCGAAGGAGAGCCCGTGCAACTGCATCCGGGTGACCTGGGATGGTTCTGGCGGTTCGGCCCGGAGCGCACGGCGGCGGCCACCCTGACCTGGCGCCGGGCCGGGCAGGTCGTCGCGGCCGGGCTGCTGGACGGCGCCGACCTGCTGCGGCTGGCGTTCGCGCCGGGGGCCTCGCAGGACGAGGATCTGGCCCGCCGGATTGCCGGCGACGTGTCGGAGCCCGGACGCGGGGTGCTGCCCGAGGGGCGCGTGTACCTCGAGTCGCCGCCGGGCGCGCTGGTCCGGGACCTGTTGCTGAAGGACGGCTGGGCGGCCGACGACCCGTGGACGGTCCTCGGTCGCGACCTCGCCGCGCCTGTCCCGGATCCCGGCGTGCACGTCGAGACGGCCGGGCCGGAGCAGGCGCACGAGTGGGCCGCCGTCATCCGGGCGTCGTTCGACGGCTCGACCTTCACCGAGGAGCGCTGGCACGCGATGGCGGCGGGCGTCCCGTACACCGGCGCGCGGTGCCTGCTCGCCCGCGACGACCAGGGCGCGGCGGTGGCGGCCGTGGCGGTGTGGTCGGCCGGTGCGGGCAGGCCGGGGCTGATCGAGCCGATGGGGGTGCACCAAGCCCACCGGGGGCGCGGGCACGGCCGGGCGATCACCGTCGCCGCGGCGCGCGCGCTGCGGGAGGCCGGCTCGTCCAGCGTGCTCGTGTGCTGCCCGAGCTCCAACACCGGCGGCGTCGCCACCTACCGGTCGGCCGGCCTCGAACAGCTGACGGAGCGACACGACGTGTCCCGCCACCCCTCCTGAGGCATCCCGCGCGACGGTCAGGCGGTGTGCAGGGTGCGGAAGCGCGCCGGGTTCGCCGGGTCGCGGTCGGCGACCTGGATCGGGGGCCAGGCCCACTGCCAGACGCCGACGCCCGGCGCGCGGGAGAACCGGATCGTCCCCCGGGTGCCCTCGACCGCGACGTGCGGCCAGGATCCGGCGACGGCCGCCCGGTCCACGCCGTGCGACCGCAGCGCCTCGGCCACCACGGTGACCGTGTCGTAGCCCTCGAAGGCGACGAACGACGGCGTCGCGGCCAGCCGCTCGCGCAGGGCCGCCGCCACCCGGCCGCCGAGGGGGCTCAGGCTCTCGGGCAGGTAGCGCAGGAACGGGATCCCGGCGCCGTCGTCGCCCAGCGACTCGGCCCATCCCGGGAACTCCGGCTGCCCGGCCGGCGCGCCGATCAGGGTGCCGGCCAGCCGCCGGTCGCGGCGCACGGCCCGGACGACCGGCACCGCCGGCTCCGGGTGGCCGGCCAGGAGAAGCAGCGCCGTCGCGCCGTCGCGGGCGAGTTCGTCGCACACGGCCGCGGGGGTGAGCGCGGTCAGGTCGAGCTCGGTGACCGTGCCGCCGCGGGCGGCGAGGCGGTCGCGCAGGACGCCGAGCCCCGACGCCCAGTAGAGGCTCGGCTGCGTCGCCACCGCGACGCGCTCGTGGCCCGCGCCGAGGAGGAAGTCCGCGAAGATCCGCCAGCCGCGCGACTGCGCGGGGGCCAGGCGCGCGACCCACGTCGCGGGCTCTTCGGTGAGCGCGTCGAGGACCGCCGAGGAGCAGAGGAACGGCAGCCCGACGGCTTCGGCGCGGGCGGCGGCGGCGCGGGCGACCACGCTGTGGTACTCGCCGGCCAGCGCGGCCACCCCGAGCCGGGCCAGCTCGTCCACGGCCGCCGCCGCCTTCCGCGGGTCGGCCGCGGTGTCGCGGACCACCAGCTCCAGCGGCCGTCCGCCGATGCCGCCCGCGTCGTTGACGTCCCGTGCGGCCAGCTCCAGCCCGGCCAGCAGGTGGCGGCCCGCCTCGACCCAGCCGGGCGGGGTGAGCGGGACGAGCGCGCCGATCCGGACGGACGGCCCGCTCGTCCCCGGCTGCGGCGACGGGGTGCTCATGCGCATGATCTCCCTGGAAAGTGACGATCCGGTGGCCCAGTATGCCGGGATCTCGGCGTCGCGACGGCGCCGGGGCCGGGGTGCGGGCCGTCCCCGGCCGGAGTACGGCGATCTTGAACCGCCCGCCGCGCGTGGCGTCGTCCTTCCGCGGTGACTCTCCGTTATTT
The DNA here is from genome assembly GCF_040298265.1 of Nonomuraea sp. NPDC001636. Lineage (NCBI taxonomy): Bacteria > Bacillati > Actinomycetota > Actinomycetes > Streptosporangiales > Streptosporangiaceae > Nonomuraea > Nonomuraea sp. NPDC001636. The sequence continues at coordinate 98,079 of NZ_JBEOZT010000021.1, read as the reverse complement.
TGCGAGGTGGATGAGGGGGATCCGTAGTGACTGATTCGCGTGGGACCGTGTCCCGCAGGTTGTTCGTCAGCGGCATGTTCGCCGCCCTGGGCGCCGTTCCGTCGGCCGTCGCCGGCGCGTCCGCCGGGCCGTCGGCGGGAAGGGCCGCCGAGACGGCCGGCCGGAGGGTGCTGCGGGCCGCGCCCGCCACCGTGTCCCTCGGCGGACGGACGGTGTCCACCTGGGCCTACGACGGCCTGCTGCCCGGCCCGACCATCCGGGCCACGGCCGGCGGCACGGTACGGGCCAGGCTCGTCAACGACCTGCCCGCGCCGACCACCGTGCACTGGCACGGCATCAGGATCGCCGCCGACATGGACGGCGCGCCCGGCCTCTCGCAGCGGCCGACCCAGCCCGGCGGGACGTTCGACTACGTGTTCACCGTCCCCGACCCGGGCACCTACTTCTACCACTCCCACGTGGGCATGCAGAGCGACCGCGGCCTGTACGGCCCGCTGATCGTGGAGGACCCGTACGAGCCGCTCGAATACGACCAGGAGTTCACGGTCGTCCTCGACGACTGGCAGGACGGCGTCAACGGCACGCCCGACGACACGCTGCGCGCCCTGAGCACCACCCCGCACGACGACACCCTGAGCAGCCACGTCCTCGGCGGCACGTCCGGGCACGCGCGTTACCCGTACTACCTGGTCAACGGCCGCACCGCCGACGAGCCCACCGTCTTCATGAGCCGTCCCCGCGTGCGCGCCAGGTTCCGGGTGATCAACGCGGCCGCCGACACCGCCTTCCGGGTGGCGCTCGGCGACCACCGCCTGACCATCACCCACACCGACGGTTTCCCGGTCAAGCCGGTCACCGTGGACACGGTCGTGATCGGCATGGGGGAGCGCTACGACTTCGTCGTCACGCTCGACGCGGGGGCGTTCCCGCTGATGGCGATGGCGGAGGGCAAGGCCGGGCGGGCGTTCGCGGTGGTGCGCACCACGCCCGGCGCGCGCACGCCGTCAGCGGACGGCGCCGTGCCGGAGCTCCAGCGGCGGCAGCTCGCCTACCAGGACCTCCAGGCGCGCCGCCGCGACCAGCTGCGCCCGCCGTCCAGGACGGTCACCGTCACGCTCGGCTGGCGTCAGGGCACCTCCGGCAGCGAGTGGCCCATGAACGGGCACCTCGGCGACGACCCGCTGCGCCTGCGGGTCGACCGGGGCGAGACGATCAGGATCGTCATGCACAACGACACGCACATGTGGCACCCGATGCACCTGCACGGCCACACCTTCCAGGTCCGGACGACCGAGCGCGGCGGGCCGCGGAAGGACACCGTGAACGTCATGCCGTACAAGCGGATCAGTATCGACGTGCACGCCGACAACCCCGGCGAGTGGATGTTCCACTGCCACAACCTCTACCACCAGGAGCAGGGCATGATGGGCCTGCTCGGCTACGGCAAGCCCCCGAAGCGCCGGCACGTCATGAGCCACTGAATGAGCCACTGGATGAGCCACTGGATGAGCCACTGGATGAGCCACTGGATGAGCCACTGACCGGCGCCCGCGCGGTCGTGTCCAGGTAGCCGGCGGCGGCGGCCAGCAGCGACGTCCCCCAGAGCAGGAAGACCGGGTAGGTCCCGGCGAATCCCCAGCTCCCGTCCAGGACCTCGACGCCGCCGCCGGGCGCGCACCTGCGGGTGACGCCGAACGCGAGGCAGCTCGTCATCATCGCGCCGTACTGGCCGACCAGCATGCCCACGGCCGCCGCAGGGACCGCCGCGAGGGCGCGCGGCACCCGCCGTCCCCCCGCCAGGGGCACCCACCGCGGGACGATCTGTCCCCATCGGGCGATCAGTCCCAGGGTGAGCAGGCCCCCGGCCACCGGCCCGGCGACGAGCAGCACCCAGAACACCGCCGAGCCGCCCAGCTCGGCCAGGCCCGCGCGGGAGCCCTCCGCCACGCCCAGCGGCAGGCCCAGCCCCCACGCCAGGTGCGGCACCGAGAAGCCGAGCACCGGCAGGACGGCCGCCGTCCAGGTCGCCGCCCTGGCCCAGCGGGCGGGCCGGACCGTCCCGTCGGCCCGCCGCCGGTGCGGCCGCGCGGCGGTACGCGTCCCGAAGCGGACGGCCGCCAGCGCCAGCAGCACCCCCAGCGCGGCGAGCAGCGACTGCCGGGCCAGCGCGGGGTCGTCGAGCTTGCCGAACGCCAGCCGCATGACCAGGTTCCCCGGTGCCACCAGCACGAGCGCGGCCGCCGCCGCCCAGCCTGCGGCCAGCAGCGCGGGCCGTGTCAGTGATCTCATGGCCGCCCACGGTAGGCCGCGCGGCCCGCCCGCGATCTCCCTCTCGCGGGGGAACCGCCTCCCCTTGGCGGGGCAGCGCCCGGCGGATCAGCCGGCGCCCTCCGGCGAGGCGCCGGACGCGCGCAGGCGCTCGCTGTTCTCCTGGAGCTCGTCGATCAACCGGGACGCCTCGGCCTTGCTCAGCCCGCCGGGCACCTCCCTGCCCGCCTCCCTGGCCAGGGTGTGCAGGTAGGACTCCTGCGGGCCGGTCATGGGCTCGTCACCGGTCGTCCACTCGTCGGGGTCCTTCTCCACCGGTCCGTGACTCATGCTGACTCTCCTCGAACTCACGTTCTCCTGGGTCAGCACGCCATGCCCGAGGAAGCGCGCCGCAAACGCCGAGCCGCCCGCCGGTGGTCCGGGGGCTATGTCCGGGCAGTGCGGGCACTCACCTGGCCGCGCGGCGGAAATGCCGGGGTCCGGGAAGTTCCTGCCATACTGGCGGGCGTGATGCGCAGGGTCGCGGCCGTGGTCGGGGACGTGGTCGCCGCGTTCGAGCTCGGGATCGTCTGCCAGGTGTTCGGGCTGGACCGCACCGACGACGGGCTGCCCGTCCACGACTTCGCGGTCTGCGCGGCGGAGCCCGGCGCCATCCCCACGACCTCGGGGTTCGCCGTCCACGTCGAGCACGGGCTCGACCGGCTCGCCGAGGCGGATCTGGTGGCCGTCCCGGCCTGGCCGCGGCTCGACGCGCCCGTCCCCGCCGCCCTGCTGGCGGCGCTGCGGGACGCGGTCGGGCGCGGCGCCAGGGTGCTGACCGTCTGCACCGGCGCGTTCCTGCCGGCCGCCGCCGGGCTGCTCGACGGCCGGCGCGCCACCACCCACTGGCAGTTCGCCGGCCTGCTCGCCCGCCGTCATCCCCGGATCACCGTCGAGCCCGGCGTCCTGTACGTCGAGGACGGCCCCGTGCTCAGCAGCGCCGGAGCCGCGGCCGGGATCGACGCCTGCCTGCACCTCATCCGGCTGGAGTACGGAGCCGCCACGGCCAACGCCCTGGCCCGGCGCCTGGTCGTCCCGGCCCATCGCGCCGGCGGGCAGGCCCAGTACGTCGAGGCGCCCATGCCGCCGCGGCGCACCCCGTACGAACTGGCGGAGCTGCTCGACTGGATCCAGGAGCACCTCGACCGGCCGCTGACGGTGGACACGCTCGCGGCGCGCGCGGCCATGTCGCCGCGCACGTTCGCCCGGCGGTTCAAGGATCTGACGGGCACCACCCCGCACCGCTGGCTGCTCGAACGCCGCCTCCAGCTGGCCGAGGAGCTGCTGGAGACCACCGAGCTGAGCGTGGAGGCCGTGGCCGTCCGCGCCGGGTTCGGCGGCGCCGACACCCTGCGCCACCACTTCGCCGCCCGCCGCGGCGTCGCCCCCGCCGCCTACCGCCGCGCCTTCCGCCGCCTGCCGTGACGCCGATCCCTACGGCCGCGCGGCGGTCCGGTCCGGCGTGCGGGCGGGGGAGAAGGGGCCGCTCAGCGCCGCCCACTGCAGCAGCATGATGGTCTTGGCGTCGGCGATCTCGCCCCGCCCGATCAGGTCGAGTGCGTGGTCGAAGTCGAGCTCCACGACCTCGATGTCCTCGCCCTCCGCCGCGACCCCGCCGCCCGCCGAGGTGCGGGTCGCGGCGCTGTACGGCGCGGCGTAGAAGTGCAGGCGTTCGGTGACCGATCCCGGGCTCATGTAGACGGAGAAGACCGGCTCGACCTCGCCGACGGTGTGGCCGGTCTCCTCGGCGGCCTCGCGCCGGATCGCCTCCTCCGGCGCGTCGTCGTCCAGCAGCCCGGCCGCGGTCTCCAGGAGCATCCCGTCGGGGTGCCCGTTGACGTAGGCGGGGTAGCGGAACTGCCGGGTCAGCAGGACGGTGCGGCGGGCGGGGTCGTACAGCAGCACGGTGGCGCCGTTGCCGCGGTCGTAGGTCTCCCGCTGCTGGGTGCTCCAGTGGCCGTCGGCGTGCTGGTAGTCGAAGGTGGTGGTGCGCAGGACGTACCAGTTGCAGGCCAGGAGCCGCACGTCGCGCACCCGCACCCGGGGGTTGCCGGTCAGGTCGCGGCCCGCCTGGTCCAGGCCGGTACGGCCACGCCCGTCGGGCACGTCGAGGCCCGCGGTCACGACGACCGTCCACGCCCGGCGGACGCGCCCGCCGTGGGGAGGTGGCAGCCGGGCGGAACCGGCCTGTCCGCCGCTCTGCCCGCGCGGGCCGGAGCGGGCTGTCGTGCCGATCGTGCCGTCATGTCGCCCTTTCGTGAGGGATGCCGGATCCCGGTCACCGAGTATGGCAGGAAATTCCCGTACATGAGCAGTACTGCCACTGCCGCGCGATCCCGCTCCCGCGCAGACTCGGACCATGACCGCAAGCGCCTGCCCCCGTTCTCCGCTCGTGCCCTCCTTCCCGCTGCCCGACCCGGGGAAGGAGCGGCACGTCGTCGCCGTTCCGGCGCCCGGTCGCGGGCCGCAGCAGTGGGCCGGCGCGCCGAGCGCCACGCTCGACGCCGACGGCACGTACGTCCTGGCCTACCGCGTACGCGCCGGCGGCGAGGACCACAACGCGGTGGCCCGCTCCGCGGACGGCGAGCGGTTCACCACGGTCGCCGTCCTGCCGCGCGGCCGGTTCGGCGCCGCGATGGTGGAGCGCCCCGCCCTGGTACGCCTGCCCTCCGGCCGGTGGCGGTTGTACGTCAGCTGCGCCACGCCGGGGACCAGGCACTGGTGGATCGGCGTCGTGGAGGCGGCGTCCCCGGAGGGCCTGGCCGGGGCGGACGTCCGGCCGGTGCTCACCGGCGACGCCCGGACCGGCGTCAAGGACCCGGTGATCCGGTACGACGGCACCGGATGGCGGGCCTGGATCTGCTGCCACCCGCTGGAGACGCCCGGCGCGGAGGACCGGATGAGCACCGCGTACGCCACCAGCCACGACGGGCTGAACTGGCGGCCGCGCGGCACCGTCCTCACCGGCCGCCCCGGCTCGTGGGACGCCCGCGGCGCCCGGCTGACCAGCGTCCTGCCCGACGGCCGGGCCTGCTACGACGGGCGCGCCTCGGCGGCGGAGAACTGGCGCGAACGCACCGGCCTCGCCACGCCCGCCGGCGCGACCGGGGCCGGCGGAGCGCCGCTGCTGGCGCCGGCGGACGGGCCGCCGGTGGCCGGCGTCCGCTACCTCGACGTGCTCCCGCTCCCCGACGGCAGCCACCGGATCTTCTACGAGGCCCGGCTCCCCGACGACAGCCATGAACTGCGCACCGAACTGGTGACGTGACAGGCCCGGCCGTCGCCCCGGCGGCCGCTCCCTACAATGGCCGGATGAATCTTGATCGGGCCGTGTGCGGCACGTGCTGAGCGCGGCGGGGCTGGGCGCGGAGGAGGAGGCCGCCTACCGGCTGCTGGTCAGGACCACCGAGGTGGAGCCCGACGCGCTGGCCGAGGAGCTGGGCGTGCCGGTCGAGACGGCGCGGCAGGCGCTCGGCGCGCTGCTGGCCAAGGGGCTGGCGCGCGCCGTTCCCGGCGAGCCCGGCCGGTTCACGGCGGTCGCCCCCGACGTCGCGCTCGCGGCCCGGCTGCACCGGCGGCAGGCCGAGGTCGACCGGGCGCGGCACGCCATGGAGCAGCTCACGGGGGAGTACCTGGCGCACGCCAGGCGGCGCGAGGCCGCGCAGCTCATCGAGGTGATCACCAGCCGGGCGGCGCTGCGCGAGCAGCTCCGGCTGCTCCAGGACGGCGCCCGGCACGAGGTGCTCAGCCTGTGCCGGGCCGGGCACGTGGCGATGAGCTCGCAGGAGAACGGCGAGGAGCTGGCGGCGCTGCGGCGCGGCGTCGGCTACCGCGTCATCTACGAAGGGGCGTTGCTGGAGGAACCCGGCATGCTGGTCAACCTCGCCGACGGCATCACGCTGGGGGAGCAGGCCCGCGCGCTGCCCGTCCTGCCGGTACGGATGATCATCGCGGACGGCGAGCTCGGCGTGCTCCCGCTCATCCAGCACACCGACGGCCTGACCCAGCTGACCGCCGCGCTGATCCGGCCCAGCAGCCTGCTCGACGCCCTCAAGGCCCTGTTCGAGAGCCTGTGGGAGCGGGCCACCCCGGTCAGCCTCACCAGCCCGGGCAGCCCGCTCGACGCCGACCACCTCTACCTGCTGTCGCTGCTGGTCGCCGGCGTCCCGGACAAGTCGATCGCCACCCAGCTCAAGATCTCCCAGCGGACGGTGCAGCGCAGGATCGCCTACCTGATGGAGCGGGCGGGTGCGCAGACCCGGATGCAACTGGCCTGGCACGCCGCCCGCGAGAACTGGCTCTGACCGATCAGTAGGCCCTGATCACCGTCTGCCGGACCGTGTTGCCGGCCGAGTCGGTGGCGGTGACCCGCAGCGACGGGTGCGGGCGCAGGACGATCGCGTCGTAGCGGCCGTCGCCGAGCGGGATCACCGGCTGCCGCCGCCACGTCGCGCCGTCGTCGTAGGACAGCTCCAGCTTCAGGTCCTTCGCGCGCGCCCCGGTCACGCCCTCCTGATGCCGTACGGCGAAGCCCACCAGACCGGGGCGCTCCGGGCGCACGTCATAGTCGACCTGCAGCAGCGGCAGCACCCGGTCGCCCGGCTTGGAGCGGAACGTCCAGGCCGTCTCGGTCGCGGTGGCCGTGGTCCACTCCTCCGAGGTGCGCCTGGTGGACAGCTCCAGCCGGTAGGCGGCCTCCTGCGGCGCCGCGGGGAACGCGCCCCAGGCGGCGTCGCGCTCGGCCACCAGCGTGCCGTCGCGGAAGAACCGGGCCGAGGCGGTGTCGTTGTCGACGCCCGCGCGGGAGACGTGCCCGGAGGAGTCCACGAACTCGGGGACGCGGATCTCCATCGTGTCGCCCTCCCGGGTGGACGGCTTGAGCCAGCCGGGGATCGCCGGGCGGACCACCGGGGCGTGCCAGCTCTCGCTGATCCGCGCGCCGGGCTGGTAGCTGCGCGGCTGCTCGGTCATGCCGTCGAGCAGGCGGCCCATCTCGTCCCAGACGTACTGGTGGTTGACGAGGTGCTGCCAGAAGGAGCCGTCGGCGCTGACGTACTCGGTGCGGCGCAGCGGCGTCCTGACGATCCGCTGGGTCTCCATCTGCTGGCCCAGCGCGTACGACTGCCAGGGACGCCAGCCGAAGCGCTGCTCCTTGGCCCAGCCGAAACCGCCGTTGTCGGCATAGGTCGTGGTGATCCGGGCGGTGTTGCCGTCGTTCACCTCATGCACGATCTTGTCCGGCACCCGGCCGTCGGAGACCTGCATGACGTCGTAGAGGTAGGGCGAGTCCATCTGTCCCGTGACCTCCAGCTTGGCGTTGCCCTTCCGCATCCGCTCCAGCATCCGCTGCCCGTCGTCACTGGCGACCACCAGCGCCGGGATCGGCAGGTCGGCGCCGACCGGCCGCCAGCCGTGGCCGAACGCGTCGTCGGGGGAGAGCACCAGGATCACGGCGACCGCGCCCGCCTTGATCGCGGCCCCGGACGGGTCGGACCAGTCGATGTCCTCGCTGCGGATGACCGCGGCCTTGCCCTTGGACCCGGCGGCACCGTCGGCCAGCCGCCACATGTGCCGCCCGTCCACGCCCGGCGACCGGCCCAGGAAGCCCATCGGGTACGGCTCGCCGGAACCGGGCACGCGGGCGGTGAGCTTCGGCGCGACGAGCTGCCAGCGCGAGGCGAACTCGAACGAGCCGTCCCGTACGGGCTGGGTCGGCGAGACGTTGAGCCCCTCGATGACGTCGAAGTTCATCACGCCCTGGGAGATCTTGCGCGAGCCGAACGCGCGGTAGGTGAAGTAGGTGTAGATGCCCACCTGCTCGGCGGGTTCCCTGGTCCTGATGGTCACCGGGGTGGTCTTGCGGAAGTCGAGCACCACGTCCAGGTCGCGGTCGACCTTGAGCTCGGGGATGACGACCATGCCGTCCCGCGGGTGCGTGCGGCCCCAGCCGCTGCCCAGGTTGAGCGACTGCGTCATGTAGGTGCCCTCGGACACCTCCACGGTCAGCCCTTCCTGGGGCAGCCAGGTGAACAGGTCGTCCTGCTGCGAGGCGCCGAACATCGACAGCGTGTCGGCGCCGGTCGGCCTGCCCGCGGCGTCGACGGCGGTGAAGCGGACCTTGTGCTGCGGTCCCTTCCAGGTCAGCGCCAGCGTGGTGTGCACCTGCTCCGTGCCCGCCGTGGCGGTGACCAGCCCGCCGTACCGGCCGAAGGAGAGCCCGGCCAGGTCCACCGTGACCTTGACGTCGGCGGTGCCGCCCGCCGGGACCGTCACGGACGCGGCGCTGAGCTCGGCCTTGTCGAGGGTGGCGGCCAGCTGCAGCGTGACCGGGGCGGCCGTGCCGTTGGCGTAGGTGATGGCGCCCTGCGCCGTGGCCGGGCCCTGGCCCTGCTGGTGCTTGCCGAGGTCGACCACGCCGGTCGCGGTCACGCCCTGGCGCACCGCGCGGGCCACGTCCAGGCGGCCGGCGCCGGCGTCGTCGATCTGCTGGCCGGGGACGGGCTTGGCCGAGCCGATCAGCGCGTCCTTGATCTGTCCGGCCGTCCAGGCGGGGTGGCGCTGCTTGACGATCGCGGCGGCCCCGGCCACGTGCGGCGTGGCCATCGAGGTGCCGGACGCGGCCGTGTATCGCTCGTCCACCGGCTCGCCCATGCTGGTGCCCGCCGCGCGGGCCGCGACGATGGCCACGCCGGGGGCGGTCAGGTCGGGCTTGGGCGCGTCGTCCAGGCGCGGGCCGCGGCTGGAGAACTCCGCGAGCGCGTCCTTGCCGTCGACCGCGCCGACGGTCAGCGCCGAGGTCGCCGCGCCGGGCGTGCCGATCGAGTAGGCCGCGCCGTCGTTGCCCGCCGCGACCACGAACAGCGCGCCGGTGCGCTCGGTGAGGGTGTTCACGGCCTCGCTGAGCGGGTCGGTGCCGTCGGTCGGGCTGCCGCCGAGGCTCATGCTGATCACCGACGCGCCTTCGGCGGCGGCCCACTCCATGCCCTCGATGACGCCGGACAGGGTGCCCGAGCCGTCGTCGCCGAGCACCTTGCCGACCATCAGCTCGGCGCCGGGGGCGACGCCCTTCCTGCCGTCGCCGCCGGCGATGGTGGCGGCGACGTGGGTGCCGTGCCCGTTGCCGTCCTGGACGCTCGGCTCGCCGGTGAACACCTTGCTCTGCTTGACGCGTCCGGCCAGGTCGGGGTGGGTGGCGTCGACGCCGGTGTCCAGCACGGCGACCTTGACGCCCTTGCCGTCGAACCCGGCCTGCCACGCCTCCGGCGCGCCCACCTGCGGCACGCTGTGGTCGAGGGTGGCCTTGACCTTGGCGTCCAGCCAGATCTTCGACACGCCCTGCGACAGCGTGGCCCGCTGCCCGTCGAGCGACTTCCACAACCCGCCGATCGTGCGTTTGTCGGCGGCGACCACCCGGCCGTTGACGCTCTCCAGCTCGGGCGCGGACGCGCTCTTCGGCGCGGCGCCGTCGTAGAGGAACAGCAGCGGCAGCTTGTCGGACCTGGCGTCGTCGTACCCCTGGGCGATCAGCCGGGTGACCGAGAACAGGGCCGGGTCCAGCCGCTTGGCCGCCAGCAGGGGCACGACGTCCTTGGGCAGGACGCGCAGCTCGCCGTTCTCCTCGGTGGTGCTGAACGCCATCCGCTCACGGCCCGGCCCCGGCTTCACCTCCACCGCCTGCCTGCCCGGCCCGGCCTGCCTGACGGTCACCACGTCCCCGGTGATCAGCGTGACGCGGTGGACGCTCCCGCCGCCGGGCTCGGCCGCGGCCGAGGCCGCCGCCAACGGGGAGCTCAACAGGGCGGCCGTGGTGACTCCTGCCACCGTCACATGGGCGGACCAGTGCATGGGGGTGAAACCTCTCGTAGCAACAACCAGTGCACATGAGAGTGGGTGATCGGACACGCGCCGCGCCAGGTGTCACCCGTGCCGTTTGTCTGCCATGTCGTGATTGCGACACGGCGCCGACGGTGCGGTTAGCATGGAACGGGATCGGGGATCGTGGCGACACTCGGCGACGAAGCGAGATCTGTGCATGCCTACGCCCCCGCGCAAGCTCCGCAACACCCTCAGCTGGTACGCCTTCGGCCTCAACGTGACCGCGAGCCTGGAGGCCACCGGCTTCTACGCCTTCTGCGGCCCGAGCGCCCGCTACGTGTCGGCCCGGCTGACCAGGTCCCGGCACTTCCCCCACCAGGTCCGGGTCGCGATGCTCAACCCCGGCGACAAGCTGGCCATCTCACGCCGCGCCACCGACCGCACCAGCTGGGCCAGGCTGGCGGGCAAGGACAACTCCACCCTGTCGGAGGAGCTGCGCGAGGAGCTCGTCATGAGCACGGTCGCGCTGTTCGACTACCGGCACATCTGCCCGGTGGACCTGGCCTACATCGAGGACACCGCGACGTACCGGTTCGAGATCTTCGACGACGCCGTCTACCTGTCCTGGTACCACGGCCCGCAGTCGATCTCGAAGGAGATGCCGGAGTCCCTCAGGTTCGCCGCCGAGTCCTTCCTCTACCAGTTGCTCCGCCTCGACCTCATGCGCCGGTTCGAGATCGTCGAGAGCCGGGTGCGGTTCGAGGCGGGCCAGGACGACACCTTCCTCATCGCCCACCTGACGGCGGTGCTCGGCTCCGCGGTGTCGGCCGCCGACCTGGAGCGCTGGCGGAGGCGGTACCGGGAGTACACCGCGGACTTCACCGGCTACCTCGACACCGTCTACGCCGAGCTCAAGATCTGACAGGGCTCACGGGGCTCACAGGGCTCCGGCGCGGGCCGCGGCCAGCGCCGCCGCGGCGGCGCGGTCGGCGGCGGCCTCGTCGAGGGCCTCCCCGGTGTTGAGCAGGGCGTAGTACAGGGGCGCGGACACGGCGGCGATCACCCGGCGCGGGTCGGTGCCGGGCGGCAGCTCGCCGCGTTCGATCGCGTCGGTGACGCAGCCGGCCCACTCCTCGATGCGGACGGCGTAGAAGCGGTGCAGCGCCCGGGCGGCCTCCCCGTCGCAGAGCGAGGCGGCGATCAGCGCCCTGAACAGGCGTCCCTGGCGGGGGTCGGTGAGGGTCTTGACGACCAGGCGGGCGTTGTCGCGCAGGTCGGCCCGCACGTCGCCGTTGCGGGCGCGGGGCAGCGAGGTCTCCGCCATGTCCTTCAGGAGGTCGGCGGCGAGCGCGCCGGGCGTGCCCCAGCGGCGGTAGACGGTGGTCTTGCCGACCTCCGCGAGGCGCGCGATGTCGGCGAGGTCGAGCCCGGCGAAGCCCTTCTCGACCAGGGTGTCGCCGGCGGCCCGCAGGACGGCCTCGCGGACGCGGGCGGTACGCCCACCAGGACGGACGGCACCCGGCGGTGGGACGGCGGCCATACGGACTCCTCCTCGTGCGAACCCTTATCGGAACCATAGTTCCCTTAACGGCGATTCGGTGCTACTGTTCTCGCATCTTAACGGAACTAAAGAACCGTTTACGGCGGCATGCCGACCGGCACGCCCGAGAGAAAGCCCCGCCATGACCACCACCACACCCCTGCCCACGTCCGCCGCCCAGGCCCCGCCACCGCGCCTGACCGGCCGCCTGCGCCTCGTCCTCGCGGTGCTCCTGGTCGCCCAGTTCATGCTGGCCGTCGACTTCTCGATCCTCAACGTGGCCCTGCCCGCCATCGGCGACGACCTCGGCTTCTCCCTGTCCGGCCTCCAGTGGATCGCCACCGCCTTCGCCCTGTGCGCGGCCGGTTTCACCCTCTTCTTCGGCCGCATCGGCGACCTGGTCGGCCGCAAGCGCATCTTCCTCGGCAGTCTGGCGCTGCTCGGCGCGGCCTCGCTCGCCGGCGGGCTCGCCCCCACCCCCGACGTCCTCATCGTGGCCCGCATCGCACAGGGCCTCGCGACGGCCGCCGCCACCCCGGCCGGGCTCGCCCTGCTCACCACGTCCTTCCCCGAAGGGCCGCTGCGGCAGAAGGCGCTCGGCCTCAACGGAGCCCTCATGTCCGCCGGGTTCACCGCGGGGGCCGTGCTCGGCGGCGTCCTGACCGACCTGCTCTCCTGGCGCTGGGCGTTCTTCGTCAACGTGCCCGTCGCCCTCGCCGTGCTGATCGTCGCGCCCGCCGTCATCGCCGAGTCCCGGCCCGCCGACCGTCCCCGGCTCGACCTGCCCGGCGCGCTCAGCGTGACCCTCGGGCTGCTCGGCGTCGTCTACGGCCTGACGCAGGCCGGCGAGCACGGCTGGACCCACCCGCTCGCCCTGGCCGGGCTGCTGGGCGGAGCCGTCCTGCTCGGCCTGTTCCACCTGGTCGAACGGCGCGCCGCCGCGCCGCTCGTGCCGCTGCACGTGCTGCGCAAGCCGACTGTGGCGTGGGGCAACCTGCTCGGCCTGCTGGCCTTCGTCACCGAGACGTCCCTGGTGTACCTGCTCACCCTCTACCTGCAGAAGACCCTCGGCTTCACCGCCCTGGCCGCCGGGCTGTCGTTCGGCGTGCTCGGTCTCGGCACCGTGGCCGGCGGCCTGCTCGCCCCGAAGGCGATCGCCCGCACCTCGACCGTGACCGTGCTGGTCGGCGGCGGGCTGCTGCAGGCGGTCAGCACCGGCGCGCTGCTGCTCCTCGGCGGCACCTCGGGCTCGATGGCGTTGCTGCTGCCCGCCACCTTCCTGGGCGGCGTGGGGAACATGCTGGTCATCGTCGGCTTCATGGTCACCGCCACCACCGGCCTGCCCGACCGCGAGCAGGGCCTGGCCACCGGTCTGGCCTCGATGTCCCAGCAGATCGGCATCACCATGGGCACCCCGATCATGTCCGCGATCGTCACCGCCGTCACGGCCGGGGCCGTGACCGGCGCGGCCGTCCTGCACGGCGTCACCGTCGCGATCGCGGTCAACGCCGCGCTCGTCCTGCTCGGCGTCCTGGTCGCGGCGATCTTCCTGCGCGGCCGGCGCGACCGCGCGCCCGCCTGACCCGCCGATCCCTCTCTCCGCGGAGCACCTCATGGATCCTCAGCCCAGCGGCGCGGTGATCGCCGTGACCGGCGGACGCCGGGAGCCGTCGTGGTCGCGTCTCGTCCTTCCCGGCTCGCATCCCGTGCCGGTCCGCGTCCATCGGCCGCGGGGCCTGCCGCCCGCCGGGCTGCTGGTCTGGGCGCACGGCGGCAGCTGGCAGCGCGGCTCGGCCGCCGGCTGGCACGACGCCACCGCGGCCCTGGCCGCCTGGTCCGGCTGGGCGGTGATCAGCGTCGACTACCGGCTCGCGCCGCGCCACCGCCACCCCGGCGCCGTGCGGGACGTGCTCGCCGCCCTCGCCTGGGCCCGCGGCCGGGCGGCCGGGATCCCGCTCGCGGTGGGCGGCGACAGCGCGGGCGGCACGCTGGCCGCCGTCGCCGCCCTGGCCGCCCGCGACCGCGGCCTGCCGCTGGCCGCGCAGGTGCTGGCCTACCCGCCGTTCGACCCCGACTGCGCCGGCGCGTCCTACCAGCGCTCGCCGTCGGCGTTCCCGCAGGCGGAGCCGCTGCGCCGGGCCTGGCGCGCCTGGCGCGGCGACCGGCCGGCCGCCGTCCGCGACGCCGACGGCACCCGCCTGTACACCACGCACTGGGAGGCGCCCACCCTGGCCGGGGTCGCCCCCGCCGTGCTCGCCGTCGGCCGCGACGACCCCGTGCACGACGACGTCGAGTCCTACGCGCGACGGCTGCGCGCGGACGGCGTCCCGGTGCGGCTGCTCCGCCCGCCGGGCGCCGTCCACGGCGACGTGCTGCGCCCCGGCCGTCCCCTTCTCCGGCTGCTCGCGCGGGCTCTGCGCGGGCCGGACCCGTCCGACCATCGAGAGGACCACCGATGAACGTTCCCCCCGCCCCCCTTGAGGCGCTCGTCCGCCACTTCGCCGACCTGCGCGACGGCACCCACGCCGGGCACGTCACCCGCCGGGGCAAGCAGGACGCCTTCCGGCGGGCCGTCGAACTCCTCGACGCGCCCGCCCGGCAGGTGCTGGCCGAGTTCGACCGGCACCTCCTGCTGGGCGCCGGCACCGTCGAGGCCACCGGCACCCGGGCCGACGCCGCGGGCGGCAGCTTCGCCGCCTGGACGCTGTCGTGGCCGGCGCAGCGGGCGGCGGGCCTCGCGCCGATCACCCTGACCGCCCACTACGGCGCCGGATTCCACCATCCGCACCTGCGGGGCGCCACCGTGGGGGAGTGGCCGCTCAACGTCACCGACGCGGAGCAGGCGGCGGAACTCGTCCCCGTCCTGCGCGCCGTCGCCGCCGCCGACCTGCACAACCTCGTCTTCCAGCGCGACTGGCGCATCGTGCCCGCCGTCCACCCCTGACGTACCCCGTGCCGCCGTCAGGGCCGCATGTCCCCGCGCCCGGCCTGCCGTACGGCGTCCATGAAGGCGTCGTACGGCAGGCCGCCCGCGCCGCTCCACATCTTCTGGGCCAGCACGGCGAAGGTGGGCTCGACCAGGTCGCGCACGTCGTCCTCGGTGTAGGGCGCCGCGGTGATGTCGTTCCACACCGCCGACATGGCGCCCAGCAGCCGCGGATCGCCGGGGGCCACGCTCTGGCCGTCGGGGAAGACGTGCGGCGCCCAGTGGTCGTACAGGTACTCGCCGTCCAGGCCGTCGGGGTGGTAGTAGGTGGCGGCCGGGACGATGTAGAGCAGGGAGTCGCTGGTGTTGACGAAGGAGTAGCCGTCCCGCGCGGCCTCGTGCGGGCCGTACCAGACGGTGGCCCAGCAGTTGATCACCACGTCGCGGTCGTAGCCCTCGGGGACGCCGCCCGCCATCCTGGTCAGGCTGCCCCACGCGCGCGGACGTTTGCCCAGCGCCCGCAGGTGGGCCGCCATCGCGTTGAAGAACTCCCGGTAGCGCGGCTCGTCGGCCAGGTACTCGTCGGCGCCGAAGTGCGCGTGCGGGCCGCGGAACCAGGGGACGAACTCGGTGAACACGTCCTTGACGAACTGCGTGGACTCCGGCTTCGACAGGTCCAGATGGTCGTCGCCCAGCCCCAGCGAGGGACGGAACCGGACGAACGCCAGAGAGTGGGCGGGCGCGTCGATCTCGGGGACGAGGGTGACGCCCTCGGCCGCCGCCGCCTCCTCGAAGGAGTCCCAGTCCGCCCGGTCGTAGGCGCCGTCGGCCGAGGCCAGCCCGGCCAGCGCGGGGTCCTCCGGCACCAGGCGGAAGCCCGCCTGCACCTCCGCCCAGGTTCCGTCCGGGGCCAGGAAGCCGTTGTCGTTGAGGTGGAGCTGCAGCTCGTTGAGCTTGAACCAGCCCATGACGGCCAGCTGCTCGCGGATGAAGCCCGGCGTGAAGAAGCGGCGGCCCACGTCCAGCATGAAGCCGCGCACCGGGTAGTCGGGCCAGTCGGCGGCGGCGCCCACCGGCAGGCCGGCGGTGGTGCGCAGGATCTGCAGCAGGCTGCGCGTGCCGTAGAACAGGCCGGTGGGCGTGGGCGCGGAGATCCGGACCTGCTCGCCGGTGACGGCGAGCAGGTAGCCCTCCTCGGCGAAGCGGGCGCCGCCAGCCTCGCACGTGAGCGCAGGGTCGAGGGTCAGGACGACGTCACCGGCGCCCGCCGGCCCGCCGGCCGCGGCCAGGGTCAGGCCGGCGACCTGCCCGATCTCCCGGACGAGCCGGTCACGCAGGCCGATCTCGTCGCTCACGACCCTGGCCAGCGCGGCCCGGGGGAGGACGCCGGCGCCGCCGTCCCACTGCTGCAGGCGGGGCACGACGACCGGGCACGGGTTAGCCAAGGCCGGCCTCCTCGCGGATCTCCACGACCGGTTCCCGGCAGCCGTCCAGTTCGAGGACGACGAGCTCGTTGCCGCCCGCCCGCAGCAGCGGCCAGGGCAGGTAGAGGGTGCGCTGGGGGCCCCGGTCCCAGTAGCGGCCCAGGCAGAACCCGTTGACCCAGACGTACCCCTTGGTCCAGCCGGGCAGGGCGAGGTAGGCGTCGCGCGGCTCGGCCACGGTGAGCGTGCCGCGGTGGAAGACCGGCCCGGTCGTCGCGCCCGTACGGCCCCACGGCAGCCCGGACACGTCGTCCAGCGGGATGGGCACGGCCTCCCAGCCGTGCACGTACTGCCGCTCGTGCCGCACGCCGCCGACGATGCCCTTGCGGTCGCCCAGCCGCGGGCCGTAGTTGACTCGGCCCATCGACTCGACCAGCAGCTCCACCACCGCCGACGGGCCGGGCACCGCCACGGGCACGCCGGTCAGCCGGTCCCGTTCGAGCACCGCCACCGGGTCGCCGTCCACGAACAGGTGGGCCCGGTCGGCCAGGCCGTCGACGTGCAGCTCGTACGGACCGCGCGGCCCGTGCACGGTGGCCCGGTACAGCACCAGGCCGTGGGCCAGCCCGAGCTCCTCGAACGTCGGCGGACGCGCCGAGCGGGCCGCGACCGGCGGCAGCGCGTCGAACAGCCGCAACGACTGCGTCAGCTCGACGGCGCCGGGCGGCAGCGTCGGCGGCAGCGGCTCCGGCTCGGGCACCCGGCCCCCCCGGTGGGCGGCCAGCACCTTCCTGAAGGCCCAGAACTTCTCGGTCGGCGCGCCCCGCTCGTCGATCGGGGCGTCGTAGTCGTAGGAGGTGACGGTCGGCTGGTACGCGCCGTCCTGCAGGTCGCCGCCCAGGTTGGCGCCGGCCCAGGTGCCGAAGTTGGTGCCGCCGTGGGCCATGTAGAGGTTGACCGACGCGCCCGCGGCGAGCATGCGCTCCAGGATGCCGGCCACCTCGGCGGCGTCCCGGGTGGTGTGGGTGTCGCCCCAGTGATCGAACCAGCCGTTCCAGAACTCCATGCACGCCGGCGGGTCCTCGGGCCGGAAGCGGGCCAGCTCGGCGAAGGAGCCTTCGGGGTCGGAGCCGAAGTTCACCGTCGCCCGCACGCCCGGCAACGTGCCGCCGGAGAGCATGTGGTCGATCGCGCCGTCGGAGGTGAACAGCGGGACGTCCACGCCGCGCTCCCGCAGCCCGTCGGCCAGCCAGGCCAGATAGCGCCGGTCGGAGCCGTAGGAGCCGTACTCGTTCTCGACCTGGACCATGCTCACGTTGCCGCCGCGGGTGACCTGCCGGGCGACGACGATCGGGATCACCTCGTCGAAGAAGCGCCCGACGTGGCCGAGGAAGGTCTCGTCGTGGCAGCGCAGCGGGGCGTCCCGGTCGGCGAGCAGCCACCAGGGCAGGCCGCCGTTGTCCCATTCGGCGCAGATGTAGGGCCCCGGCCGCACGATCGCCCGCAGCCCCTCCTCGGCCGCCAGGTCCAGGAAGCGGCCCAGGTCGGCCCGTCCGGTGAAGTCGAAACGGCCGGGCCGCGGCTCGTGCAGGTTCCAGGCCACGTACGTCTCGACGGTGTCCAGGCCCATGGCCCGCAGCATGGCCAGGCGCTGCCGCCACTGCTCCGGAAGGACCCGGAAGTAATGCATCGCTCCCGACAGCACCTGAGTCATGCCTTCACTCTCCTGATCCGGTCAGCGGGTGACGATCTCGTAGAGGGCGAGGTTGCCCCATTCGAGGTTCGCCTGGTGGACGATCAGCCGGATCTTCTGCGTGGACACCGGCGCGGGCAGCCGCATCGTGCTGGTCTCGACGGTGGCGCTGCTGGACGGCCAGTCGATGAGATGGTGGTCGACCCGGGTGACCCAGGAGTCGCCGTCCCAGGTCTGGAGCGAGACGTCCGTGACGCCCTGGCCCTTGGCCCAGGCGGTGTGCAGGGTGACCTCGGAGACGGTCCGCGGCGTGCGGTAGTCGACGGTGATGTCGCCGGGGAAGGTCACCCCGGTCGAGGCCGAGGCCCACGGCGTGCCGGGGTCGCCGTCGATCAGGTTCTCCAGCGCCGACGCAGACACGAACGACGAGGTGGCCACCGGCACTCCGCCGGGCGGCAGGTACGGCTCGGTCGCGGCGGGCACGCTCAGCCGCACCTCGCCGATCCGGAAGCGGCCCTCGCCCGTGACGACCAGCCGCACCCGGCGGGTGGTGACCGTCTCGGGCAGCGTCACCGCCTGCTTGGCGCCGCTCGCCCTGGTCTGCCAGGTACGGCCGTCCGCGGAGGTCTGGACGTCGAACGCGATGTCCGGCGAGCCGCTCACCTCGACGCGGCCGAAGGTGCGCGGCACGGCGTAGGTCAGGTCCACGGTGCCGGGGAACCGCGGCCGGGGCACGCTCTGCCAGAAGGTGTCCGGGTCACGGTCGGCCAGCCGCTCCAGGTGCCCCCTGGGCGTGAACGTGCTGCTCACCCGGGGGAGCGGGACGGCCCGCTGGTAGGCCCCGAGGTCGGGCGCCGCGTCCGGGACGGGCGTGCCGGCCAGGTCGGAGCCGGCGGGCACGCTCACGCCCGCGTCGAACACCGGCGAGCCGTCCAGCGGGCGGTAGCCGGCCAGGCCGCCGGAGCCGGGCGAGGCCAGCCGGGGGTCGGCCACGATCGCCTTGTGGTCGGGCCCCGTCGGCGGCTGCGGCGTGCCCCAGTACAGGTTGTGGTCGTAGATCGCGCCGTTCTTGCCGTCGAACCCGGCGCCGGCCGCGTTGAGGAACACGTTGTCGCGCACCGTGACGCCCGCGGCGTCGTTGTAGATCCGCACGACCTTGCCCAGGGGGTACCTGCCGGCCCCGGCCAGCGGCGGCTTGACCTCGACCACCCGGCCGTCGGCGTAGACGGTGTTGTGGTGGATGTCGGTGCCGTGGGTGGCGGTGGACAGCCCGAACACCTCGTAGCCGTCGCTCTCGCTGACGTTGTAGCGGACCACGGTGTCGCGGGTGGGCGCGCCGGCGAAGGACACCGCGATGAAGAACCCGCCGTCGTTGTGGTGGCTGTAGTTGTACTGCACGACGCTGCGGTTGTTGTCGGCGTCGGAGTCGAAGCCGTGCCCGTCGGAGCCCGGCCCGTTGAACCCGGTGCCGCTGACCTCGTTGCGCTGGACGACGAGGTCGTCGTTGCCCTGCCACCAGATGCCGACGTTGCCGCCGGTCGGCTTGGTGCGGCCGGTCACCGCCCGCTCGACCTTGTTGCCCTCGACGAGCGCGCCCTTGGTGTGCATCGGGGTGATGCCGCCGCCGGTCACGTCGTGGACGTGGTTGCCGCGGATGGCGACGCCCGTGCTCGGCGTCCAGGCGACCACCTCGCTGTCGGGGATGCCGGTCTCGACCGGGTAGAGGCTGGTCATGCCGTTGCGGCGGGACCAGGTGGACCACATGATGATCCCGTAGGAGCCGATCTTCGAGATCTCGTTGTCCTCGATGACCAGCCGGTCGAACCAGGTCGGCGTGCGGTTGCCCCTGATCGAGATCAGCAGCCCGGCCGTGGCGACGCTGTGGCCGCCGGCGCCGTCCACGTCGTGGATGTCGAGGTTGCGCAGGGTGACGTTCGCCAGCCTGCCGGAGTCCTTGGCGTACAGGTTGACGCCGGTGCGGTAGACGGCCCGGCCGTCGCTGTTGGTCACCTGGAGGCCGTCCACGACGAAGTCGTGCACGTCGGCGATCGTGACCGCGGCGCCGTCGAGCCCGCCGCCCTCGATCAGCGGCTTGGCGCCCTGGCCGTAGGAGCCGACCGTCGCCGGGTCGCCGGGCCTGCCGGCGCCCTTCAGGGTGAGCCGGCCGGTCCAGCGCTGCCCGGCCCGGAACAGCAGCCGGTCGCCGGGGCCGAGCCGCAGCCCGCTCGCCTTGTCCAGGCTCCGCCAGGCGGTGGCCGGGCTCGACCCGTCGGCGGCGTCGTCGCCGGCCGAGGCGTCGACGTAGTAGGTGGTGCCGGTCGCGGCCTGCGCGGGGGTGGCGGCCAGGAGTCCGGCGAACAGCGTTAAAGCGGTGACGATGACGCGCAAGAGCGGGCGTCCTTTCCAGGTCATTTGCCGATACCGGCCGTCATGCCTTCGACGACCCGCCGGCCGAGCCAGATGTAGAGGATGACCATCGGATAGATGAGGATCACGATCCCGGCGAACAGGCCGCCCCAGTCGGAGCTGTACTGCATGGTCGAGTACAGGTTGAGCAGGGCCGCCGGGAGCGTGCGCTCCTCGGGCAGCGGGGTGATGAGCAGCACCAGCAGGGTGGAGTTCCACAGGCCGATCACGTTGAGCACGAGCACGGTGGTCAGGCCCGGCCGGGCCAGCGGCGCGATCACGCGGACGAACGCCGTCAGCGGCCCGGCGCCGTCGAGCTCGGCGGCCTCCTCGACCTCCCTGGGCAGCGACCGGAAGTAGCCGGTCAGGACGAACACCGCGAACGGCAGCGACAGGACGACCTCGAACACCAGCAGCGTGATGCGGTTGTCCCACCAGCCGGTGACCCAGTCCTCCATGAACGTGTAGACCGACAGCTTGGCCACCACGATCGGGATCGCCATGGTCTGCAGCGGGATGCTCAGCCCGACGGCGAAGAACCCGGTGATCGGCCCGGCGATCCGCCGCGACGACCGCGACAGCGCGTAGGCGGCGGGCGCCGCGATCACGACGATGAGGAACGCGCCGAGCGCGGTCAGCACGACGCTGTTGAGCGCGGCGATCGAGAACTGGCCGGCCTGCCAGGCCGAGTCGTAGTTCTCCCAGGCGGGGGAGTCGGGCAGCGCGAACGGGTGCAGCCACACCTCGCCGGAGGACTTCAGCGACTGCAGGCCGACCCAGGCGACCAGGGCCAGGTTGAAGACCACCCACGCCCACAGCGCGACGGCGGTCAGCCGGGGCAGCAGCAGGTCGCCCAGCAGCCGGGCCAGCGGACGCCTCACCGGGACGGTCGTCATGACAGCTCCACGCTCTCTCGGCGGGTGATGCGGCGCACCAGGACGATCAGCACGATGGTGATCAGGGTCACCACCACCCCCATCGCGGCGCCGGACCCCAGTTCGGGCACGCCGCCCCCGGTGATCACCGTGTACTGCTGCACGGCCACGGTCCTGGCCTGCAGCGGCGGGGCGCCGGGCGTGCCGCCGGTGGTGAAGGCGATCACGATCTCGAACACCTTGAGGCTGTTGACCACCCACAACACGGCGGCGACGGCGAACACGTCCCAGGTGAGCGGCAGCGTGATGTGGCGGAACTGCTCCCACTTGGTCGCGCCGCCGAGCACCGCGTCCTCGTACAGGTGGGGCGGGATGCCGTCCACGGCCGACATCATCAGCGCGATGTAGAAGCCGGTGGAGGACCAGACCAGCCCGCCGATGACGCACCGGAAGACCAGGTCGGGGCCGAGCCAGGGGAGCCCGTCGATGCCCGCCCAGCCCAGCACCTGGTTGACGACGCCGCCGGGGTTGAGCAGGAACCCGACCGCGGCGCCGACCGCGATCGCCGAGATGATCATCGGCAGGAAGACGACGGACCGGATGAAGGCCCGTCCCTTCAGGTGGCGCAGCGCCATCATCGACAGGAACGTGATCCCGAAGACCAGCGCGCCGCCCGCGACCGCCAGGAGGAACGTGTTGGCGAACGACTGCAGGAACGCGTCGTTGCGCAGCAGCGCCTGGTAGTTGCGCAGGCCGCGCCACTCCATCTCGGCGCCCGGACCGGCCCAGCGGTACAGGCTGACCCACACGCCGTAGAAGGAGGGCAGCACGAACAGCAGCGTGTAGAGCGCGAGCGCGGGCAGCAGGAAGGGCCAGAAGGCCCGTTCCCGCGCCGGCCGCAGGATCTTGCCGCGGTACGGATCCCGCGACGGGAGCGCCGTCTCCGCAACGAGGGAGCCGTATGCCATGTCAGCCCTTGTTCGCGAGGTAGTCGGCGGTCTTCTTCTTGCCCTGCGCGACGAACTCGGCGGCGTCGATCTTGCCCGCCAGCAGCTGGTCGTCCAGGGGCAGCAGGAGGTCGACCCAGTACGCCTTGTCGGCGGCCAGGGTGTCGTAGGTCTTGTGCACGGCGGGCGCCTCGGCGATCGCCTTCTGCACGTCGGCGAGGAAGTCGGGGGCGGGGATGTCGGGGCGCGAGGGGATGTTGAGCGCCTCGGTGGAGATCCGGCTCAGGTACTTGCTCTGCAGCGCGAAGGCCAGGAACTCCTTGGCCGTCTCCACGTTCCTGCCCTTGACGTTGACGCCCCAGCCGAGCGCGCCGACCTCGACGGAGTCCTTGCCGCCGGCCGGGAGCTGGAAGGAGCGGATCTTGGCGCCGGCCGGGGTCTTCGCCTTGACCTCGCTGGCCAGCCAGGTGCCGTTGATGTTCAGGGCGGAGTTGCCCTGCGCCCAGTCGTCCTGCGCGGCCGGGTACTTCGTGGCCATGTGGTCCTTCTGGAAGTAGCCGCCCTTGGTGAGCTGCTCGACCTGCTTGGCGGCGGCCAGCACCTCGGGCTTGTCCCAGGCGGCGGCGTCCTTCGACAGCGCCAGCAGGCTGCCGGCGCCGTTGGCGCGGACCAGGGCCGAGTAGAACCAGTAGACGTTGTAGAAGGGGATGGTGCCGTCCTGGCCGATGCCGGTCCGGCCGGCGGCCTTCTCCTTGTCGAGGAAGGCGATCAGGTCCGCCCAGCTGCGCGGCGGGCTGGCGGCCAGCTCGGGGCGCTTGGCGGCGTCGTACCAGACGGCGGTGGAGATCACGGTGTGCGGGAGGAAGCCCAGCCCCTTGTCGTCGGAGGCGGCCTGCCGGACCGAGTCGGGCAGCACGTCGCCGACGGTCTTGCCCTCGCCGGGCACCTGCTTGGTGAGCAGGTCGTCCAGCGGGGCGTTCAGGTTCTGGGCCCGCCAGCCGGGCAGGTTGTCGGTCGCGACGTCGAACAGGTCGGGGCCCTGGCCGGCGGCCATCTCGGTGGGCAGGTTCTCGGTGCCCTTGCGGCCGACGAACTTCGCGTCCACCTTGACGTTGTTCTGCTTGGCGAAGTCGTCCAGAATCGCCTTGAAGATCTTGGCCTGCGGCTCCTGCTCACCCCAGGAGGAGCGGTAGACGAGGGACTTCTGCCCGGCCTGCCCGGCCGGGGCGCCGCTGTTCTTGTTGCCGCACGCGGTCACACCGAACGCGAGCGCGCCGACCGCCACCAGCGCGGCCGTCCGGGAGAGGACGTTGGTCATGGTTGTCACCTTTCAAGGGGGGAGGGCTCGGCGAGAGTGATCACCGTGCCGGACAGGCGGGCGCGCTCGGCCGCCCAGACCACGCGGTGCGTGGCCAAACTCTCGTGACCGCTGGAACGGATCAGCGCCGGGTCGCCGCAGGCCACGGCGTCGAGGAAGGCGTCCATCAGGCCGTCGTCGCCGCCTCCGTGGCCGCCGGCCATCGATGCCCCGGCGCCGGTCCGGGTGTCGATCTCGGTGATCCGGTCGGTGAGGAAGTCGTGCAGGCGCAGGCGCACGCCGTCGCCCTCGATGGAGCCGTGCGTGCCGAAGATCCGGGTCTTGCGGTGCTCCAGGGCGGCGAAGGCGGTGACGGTGAAGGAGGCGGTGGCGCCGTCGGCGAACTCCAGGTTCACCACCTGGCTGTCGACCACGTCGTTGTCGCAGGCGAACACGCACCTGCCGTACGGGCCCTCGCGCAGCGCGGTCAGCACGCCCGCTTCCGTGTGGTCGGCGGTGACCGCCGACAGCGGCCACCACTCCTTGTCCGGGTCGCCCAGGCAGCCCAGGTAGAGCCGCTTGGCCGAGTACGGGCAGGTGGCCTCCACCGGGCAGTCGAGGCAGTTGGCCGTGGCACCGGCCGGGGTCTGCTCCTCGCGGAAATAGACGAGATCGCCGAAGGAGGACACCCGGTGCGGCAGACTGCCCTTGATGTAGGCCATCCAGTCGAGGTCGTGGCAGGCCTTGGCCAGCAGCAGCGGAGCCGACTCCGCCTCGTTGCGCCAGTTCCCGCGGACGAAGGAGTGCGCCTGGTGCCACCAGCCGACCTGCTCCAGGTGCTGGATGTTCATGACCTGGCCGACGGCGCCCCGGTCGACGAGCGACTTGAGCGCCTGGGTGTAGTCGGTGTACCGCATGACGTGGCAGACGGCCAGGATGACCCCGTTGCGCTCGGCGGCCTCGGTGATGCGCGCGGCCTCCTCCTCGGTCGGGGCCATCGGCTTCTCCAGCAGGATGTGGTAGCCGAGGTCGGCCGCGGCGACGGCGGGCTCGGCGTGCATCCGGTCCTGGGTGCCGATGATCATGGCGTCGGCCAGCCGGCCCGCCGCGACGAGGTCGGCCCAGTCGGCGAAGACGTTGCCGGGTGCGATGCCGTGCTCGGCGGCGAAGGCGGCGCGGCGTCGCGGATCAGGCTCGGCGACGGCCACGATCCTCGCGCGGCCGGTCGTCAGGGCCCGGCGGGCGTACAGCGTGCTCCGCAGCCCCGCGCCCGCGACGGCGAGCGTGACGACGGGTTCCGACATCGATGTCCTTCCGGTTTGCCACTTAGTAATTAAAGCTGTTTTTATTAGTCCCTGTTTGTATTGGTCGCCAGGCAGCACTGTCAAGGGGGGTCCATGCGGAAGGTCGCGCTCCAAGGAAGCGACGCACATCGCTTGCGGCGGATCAACATGATCGCGACGCTGCGGGCGATCCGCGCGGCGGGCGTCGTCCCGCTCACCGACCTGGCCCGCCGCGCCGGGCTGTCCAGGCCGACCGTGGAGGGCCTGGTCGAGGAGCTGCACGGGCACGGATGGCTGGAGGAGGTCGCCCCCGAGGCCGGCCAGATGGGCCGGCCGGCCCGCCTCTACCGGTTCCGGGCCACGACCGGTTACGTCGTCGGCGTCGACATCGGCTCCTCCAGCGTCCGCGCCCAGGTGACCGACCTGGAGGGCGACCCCGTCGGCCTCGGCTTCACCCGCGTGCAGGCCGACTACGGCAGGGCCGAGCGGCTGGCGGCCGTCCGCGCGACGATGGCGGCCGCGCTGCGGGACGCCGGCGTCACCGCCGACCAGGTGTTGTCGGTGGCCGTGGGCACCACCGGCGTGGTGAGCCCGTCCGGGACGGTCCGCCTGTGCGTGGGGCTGCCCGAGTGGACGGGCCTGGACCTGGCCGCCGAGGTGGGCGGCGACTACCGCTGCCGGATCCTGGTGGAGAACGACTGCAACCTCGCCGCCCTGGCCGAACGGTGGGTCGGGGTGGCCCGCGAGGTGGACGACGTGGTGTTCGTGCTGTCGGGCGTGCGCACCGGCGCCGGCATCCTGGTGCGCGGCGAGCTGCACCGCGGCGGGCGCGGCATGGCGGGCGAGATCGGCGCGCTGCACCTGGTCGGCTGGCACCGCGCCCCCGACCACCTGGCGCGCTTCGCCCCCGGCGCCGCGCCGGAGGAGGTGGCCGGGCTGGTCTTCGCCGCGGCCAGGGACGGCGACCCCGCCGCCCGGTGGGCGGTCGAGCAGTACGCGCACGACCTGGCCGAGGGCATCGCCGCCATCGTGCTGACCGTGGACCCCGACCTGGTGGTGGTGGGCGGCGGCGTCTCGCGCTCGGGCGACGTGCTCATGGAGCCGCTGCGCCGGCACCTGGACCCGCTCTGCCTCGAACCGCCCGCCCTGGAGATCTCCACCCTCGCCGACCAGGCCGTCGTGCTCGGCGCCGTACGGCACGCGCTCAACCACGTGGACGAGCTTCTCTACGACGTGGATCTCCCTCTTGACCTGACCCTCTTCAGGCAAGATATTAAACCTTGATTAATTAGTAACTCGGGCGCCCGACCGTCACCTCCCAAGGAGTTGCCGTGTTCCGAGTTCTCTTACCGTGCGCCGCGCTGGTCCTGACCTTCGTGGCCGCGCCCGCCCCGGCCTACGCCGCCACCTCCTACTACGTCGACCCCGCCGGCGACGACGCCGCCGACGGGCACTCCCCGTCCACCGCGTGGCGGACCCTGGACAAGATCAACGCCCAGACCTTCCAGCCCGGCGACACCGTCCGCTTCAAGGCCGGCGGCCAGTGGACCGGGCGGCTCGCGCCGCGCGGCTCGGGCTCGGCCGGCAGCCCGGTCACCTTCACCTCCTACGGCGCCGGCGCCCGGCCCTCCATCGCCGGCGGCGGCGTCGTGGACGCGGCCGTCAAGCTCGCCGACCTGCACGACGTCGTCCTGGACGGCTTCGAGGTGACCAACACCGGGTCGGGGAGCACGCCGCGCATCGGCATCGCGGTCACCGCGACCGACCTCGGCGCCGTCCCCCGGATCACCGTGCGCGGCAACTACGTGCACGCCATCCAGGGCGCCACCTCCGGCTCGCAGTCCTCCAACCCGTCGGCGGGCGGGATCATCGTCAGCGCGCTGGGCAAGAACACCGCCACCTACTACCAGGACCTGCTCATCGAGGGCAACGAGGTCGCCGACTCCCGCTCGTACGGGATCGTCACCTGGTCGCAGTGGATGCAGCGCGAAGGCTGGACGTCCCTGTGGAGCGACCTCATGGGCATCCCCGCCGCCGACTACCGGCCCTGGACGCCGAGCACGGGCGTCGTCGTCCGCGGCAACGACGTGCACGACATCTCGGCGGGCGGCATCACCGTCATGCAGGCCCGGGGCGCGCTCGTCGAACGCAACCGGGTCGCCAGGACCGCCCAGAACCACGGCAACGTCGGCATCTGGTGGGCCGGGGCCGACGACACCGTGGTCCAGTTCAACGAGGTGTCCGGGACGAAGTACTGGGGCCTGGCCAGTGACGGCAACGCCTTCGACGCCGACGCCTCCGTCCACCGCAGCCTGGTCCAGTACAACCTCAGCCACGACAACGAGGGCGGCTTCTTCATCGCCGTCTCGACCGGCACCGGACCGGCCGAGGCGACCATCCGCTACAACGTCAGCCAGAACGACGCCAACCAGGTCTTCGCCTTCTCCACCAACACCAGGAACATCGACGCCTACAACAACACCATCTGGGTGCCGCTGACGCCGTTCATCCAGAACCATCCGGACCGGGCCTCCTTCAGCCTGGTGAAGGTGTGGAGCAGTTCGGTGAGCAACGTCCGGCTGCGCAACAACGTCATCCACAACGGCGCCAACCTGCCCTACAACGACGGCGGCGCGGTGCAGTACGACCGCAACCTCTACTACTCAGGCCCGGTCCCCGG
This sequence comes from Nonomuraea sp. NPDC001636, assembly GCF_040298265.1. Lineage (NCBI taxonomy): Bacteria > Bacillati > Actinomycetota > Actinomycetes > Streptosporangiales > Streptosporangiaceae > Nonomuraea > Nonomuraea sp. NPDC001636. Next base: position 70,886 of record NZ_JBEOZT010000021.1, on the reverse strand, counting down.
CGGCGACCGGGCGGCCCTGTCCGGCAACCCGCTGCTGACCGCGCCCGGCGCCGCCACCACGCTCGCCGACCTGTCCGGCTACCTGCCGACGGCGTCGTCCCCGGTCCTGCGGCAGGGCCTGGAGATCGCCTCCGACGGCGGCCGCGACGTCTCCGGCACGGCCCTGCCCTCGGGCATGCCCGACCTCGGCGCCGTCCAGCGGACGGCGGGCGCGGGCCGGTCCGAGCCGGCCGCGACCGTGACCACCTCCTTCGGCGACGGCCAGAGCACCACCCCCGCCGCCCTCACCGACGGCTGGGACTACACGACCTGGGCCAGCCCGTCCTCCGGCGTCACCTATCCGGGGACCATCACGCTCACCTTCCCCAACCCCAGGACGGTCGGCGAGGTCGTGCTGGCCACCCACTTCGGCCAGGGCCAGGGCATCACCTCCCTCGACGTCCAGACCTGGGACGGCTCGGCCTGGGTGACCCGGACGGCCGGCGCGGCGATCAGCTGGGCGAGCAACACCGCCACGGTCGAGCGGCGCTCGGTGCCGCTGCCCGCGCCGGTCACCACCACCCAGGTGCGCCTGGTCGTCAAGGCCGCCAACCACACCTGGGGCAACCTGTCCGTCAGCGAGATCACGACCCGCTGAGCCCGCCCCTCAGCGAGGCCGCGCCGGACTCCCGGCGCGGCCTTCCGCGGCCGGGTTGACCTCAAGCGCGGTTGAGATTGCACGATGTCCTGGCCCCCCGACCGCTTCCCCGATCAGGACAGGACGTTCATGAAGCTTGAGATCTACGCCGACGTGCTGTGCCCCTGGTGCTACATCGGCAAGCGACGGCTGTCCCGCGCGCTGGCCGGGCACCCCGCCCGCGACGGCGTCGAGGTCGTCTGGCGCAGCCACGAACTCGCGCCCGACGAGGGCCGCATCCCCGGCCCGACCGCCGCCGAGGCCATGGCGGGCTGGTGGGGGGAGCGGGCTCCCGCCCGCGTCGCCCACATCCGGGAGGTGGGCGCGGCCGAGGGCCTGGAGCTGAACCTGCACCTGGCCAGGCCGGTGAACACCTTCGACGCCCACCGGCTGGTCAAGCTGGCCGCCGCCCGCGGCCGGGCCGAGGAGATGCTGGAGGCGCTGCTGTACGCGTACCACACCGAAGGGCTCAACGTGGCCGACGCGGAGGTCCTGGGGCGGCTGGCCGCTCAGTCCGGGCTGGACGGCGCGGAGGCGCGCGCCGTCCTGGCCGGTGACGCCTACGCCGAGCAGGTGCGCGCCGACCGGCGTCGCGCGGCCGGGCACGGCGTCACCGGCGTGCCCAGCCTGGTGATCGACGGCCGTCCGCCGGTCTCCGGGGTCCAGCCGGTGGCCGACCTGCGACGGCTGCTCGGCGTCCCGACCGGCTGACGCCGTCCCGGCCGTCAGCGACTGGGCTCAAGGGCCGGTTCGTGCTCCTTGTGGCGAGTCGCCCAGAGGAAGATCAGCGCGCCGGCGAACAGCACGATCGAGGTCCACTGGTTGATCCGCAGGCCCAGCAGCGTCACCGCGTGGTCCACGCCGCCGACCGGGTCGATGCGCAGCCCCTCGATCCAGAACCGTCCGGCGGTGTAACCGGCGACGTAGAGGGCGAACAGCCGGCCGCGGTCCGGCCGCAGCCGCCGGCCGGCCAGGATCAGCGCGAAGCCGAGGGCCACGTCCCACAGGGACTCGTACAGGAACGCCGGGTGGTAGAGCGTGCCCGGCAGGCCGCCGTGCGCCTGGTCGATCTCCAGGCCCCACGGCAGGGTGGTCGGGCTGCCGTACAGCTCCTGGTTGAACCAGTTGCCCCACCGGGCGATGGCCTGCCCGAACGCGATGCCGGGCGCGATCGTGTCGGCCACCGGCCCGAGCGGCAGCCCCCGGCGGCGGCAGGCCAGCCACACGCCCACGCCGCCCAGGGCGACCGCGCCCCAGATGCCGAGCCCGCCCTCCCAGACGAACAGCGCCTGGTACGGCTCCTTGATCGCGCGCGGCCCGAAGTAGGTCTGCCAGTCGACCAGGACGTGGTACAGCCGGCCGCCGACCAGCCCGAAGATCACCGCGGGCATCGCGATGTCGCCGATCGTGCCCCGCTCGCCGCCACGGGCGCGCCAGCGGCGCTCGCTCAGCCAGATGCCGAACCCGATGGCGACGATGAAGCACAACGCGTAGGCCCGGATCGGGACGAATCCGAGATACCACACCCCTTGGGAAGGGCTGGGAATCGAGGCGAGGGGCATGCCGGTGACGCTAGCCGACCGACGGCCCCGAGGCCGCTCCCGTGATCTGATCGCGAGCCATCCGCGACCACCCCGCGAGCAACCCCGGCGGCCTGGATCTACCCGGGCGTAAGGAATCTACATTGTAAAGGCGCCGGGCCGTATCAGAACCGGCTCAGGGCCGCTCCGGGACAGGGCAGGGCACCCGGCGCAGGGTGCGGGGATCAGGAGGACAGACCCCATGCCGATCGACTACACGTTCGTGAAACTGCAGGATCTGCGGCTGCCGCAGCCGCTGAATGCCGACGTCGCCGCGGCCGCGGTCAGGCAGCGCGGCCTCGCCTCGGCGACCGTCACCTTCCCGGACGGGCAGCTGACCGATCCGGAACGGCACGCCCTGACCTGGCTGCTCGCTTCGTACGCTCCCCAGGAGTACAGCCCCCAGACCAACCACCAGATCCTGCCCCTCACGGACACCACCGTCGGCCAGGTGATCCTCACCTACGGCCAGAGCCGCCACGCGACCGCGACCCTGGTCGGGCGCGGCCTGCCGGCCGGCGCCGAGCCACCGAGCCGCGACCTGAACGAGCTGACGCGGTCACTCACGAACACCTACAACCTCGCGGCGATCACCGGCCCCTGGACCGTCGAGCACCTGGTCAAGCTGCACGAAGCGCTGCGGCTCGTCCCCGCCCCCGACCGGTCCGCGCTGCAGGGCGTCGAGATCGAGCGGGTGCGGGAGTTCGCCGGCGCGGACGGTCACAACAAGGGCAAGTTCGTCTACGAAAGAGGCCCCTGGTCCGGATCGCTCGGCACGCTCAAGATAACCGACGCGATCTTCCGGGACGACGGGACCGGCTTCTACGGCGGCGCCGCCACGCGCGCCTGCCCGCCGAGCGTGCGTGACATCCTGCACGAGGTCGGCCACGTCGTGGAGAGCGCCGCGTGCCGGGCCGAGTCCAGGAACAACGCGGCCTGGGCCGTCCAGAGCGTCGGTGGGCAGCAGTACCGCCAGGCCGAGCGCGTCCCGCAGGACGCGGTGACCGAGGCCCTCCAGCTCAGGACCGACAACACCGCGCTGAACGAGCTCGGCCCCACGCTCTCCGGCGCCGCCGCCAAGGCCGAGCACAACGCCCTGCTCGACGCGATCGAGAAGGTCCAGGAGTGGATCGAGGCCGGCGAGCAGGGCGTCTTCCCGCAGGAGAGCGCCTTCCAGCAGCTCAAGCGCGACGTGACGGCCAAGGTGACCCAGACGACCTGGCAGACCTACCGGGACGAGGTCGTCCGGTGGTGCGACGCGCAGATCCTGGAGGCCCGCTGGCGGGCGAAGTACAAGACGCCGCAGGGGAACGACATCACCCCGTGCCTGCGCAACTTCGTGCTGTTCGTGAAGAAGGAGAACGTGCGACAGGACCTCACCCCGTACGCGCAGACCTCGGCGGGGGAGCTGTTCGCGGAGGCGTACGCGTTCTGGATCGTTGATCCGGGGGCCGTGGAGAGGCACGACAAGCGGCTCCGCGACTACTTCGACGACTTCCAGTACCGGCGCGCGGACTGACCCCGCCGCCGCGTCCGGCCACGGCGGGCGGCGGCAGGGGCACGGTCACGCACGGCTGCCGCCTCTGCTGCGAGGACCCATGACCTGCCGGCTGAAGGCGGCCAGGGCGGCGTCGATCGGATGGGGCTGGGGCCTGCCCGACGAGTCCGGCCTGTTCCATCTCGCCAGGTTCGTGGTGATGGACATCTGCCGCCTGCCGTCGTCGCGGGTCAGCGACATCGTCGTGGCCCCCCAGACCGTGCCGCCGTGGCCCCAGCAGGTGCCGCCTCCCGGGATCTCGACCCTCTGCAGGCCGAGACCGTAGTCGATCATCTCCCCGGTGTGGGCGCGGACCGGGACCGTGCGGTGCATCTCCGCCAGCATGGACAGGCCGACGATCTCGCCGCAGAGCAGCAGGCCGTAGAAGGTGTTGAGGTCCTCCATGGTGGACACCAGGGAGGCGGCCGTCCGCACCCAGGACATGTCGTACACGCTGTAGTCGCGGGGCGGGTCGATCATGCCGAAGAACGACTCGTAGATCCGCGGGTGCGGTTCCTCGATCCTCGGCCCGCCCGGGAAGGCGGTGTTGCGCAGCCCGGCGCGTTCGATGACGTGCCGGGTGACGTACCCCTCGGCCGTGGCGCCGGTCACGTGCTCCAGAAGCCGGCCGAGGATCATGTAGTTGGTGTTGGAGTAGACGCCGGAAGAGCCGCCGGGCTCGCCGGTCGGAGGCGCCGCGAGCCCCATCCTGATCAGCTCGGCCGGCGGGAAGTACGTGAACCGGTTGCCGTCCAGGCTCGCCGGCGAGACGTCCGGCAGGGACGGGAACCCGCCCAGTGACGGGAACGCGGCGGGAAGGTACTCGGCGATGCCGCTGGTGTGGTTGAGCAGCATCCGGACGGTGATCCGCTGCCCGCGGCCGCCCGGCACCAGCCGGGGCAGGTAGCGGCCGATCGGCGCGTCGAGCTGGAGGTCGCCCCGCTCGGCCCGCTGCAGGACGGCGGCCGCGACGAAGGTCTTGGTGATGCTGCCCACCCGTTGCACCATCCCGGGCTCGACGGGACGGCCGGTCTCCACGTCGGCGACCCCGGCGGCGCCCCGCCACACCCGGCCGCCGTCGCGCACCTCGGCGTACACGCCCGGCACGCCCGCGCGGCGCACGCCGTCCAGCGCGGAACCCAGGACCTCCGACCTCTCCCGGTCATTCACTGCTGATCTCATGCCCGCCATGATGGCCGCGCCGCCCGCCCGGTGGCGTCCTGCCGGAGGAGTGACCTGCCGCTACCGCCGGGGGACCGATGCGCGGCCGGCTACGCCGCCGGGAGTAGTCCGACCGCGGTCCGTCCGCGGTCCGTCCGTGGTCCGTGGTCCGCTGGACGCGGGCTCAGGCGCAGGACTTCCGCTTCACCGTCTTGGACCAGGCCGGCAGGGTGTCGGTGAGCTGCGGACGGGTGACGGACCACACTTCACGCCCTTGCCCCGGCACGAAGTCCTGCCCGCCCAGAAGGACGTAGGAGGTCTTGTCGAAGATGAGGGACTCCCGCGAGACGGTGCCTCCGGGCCCCAGGTTGTCCACCCGGGTCACGGCGATGCCCGGCTTGCCGGAAACGTCCTTGAGCTCCTCCATCTCGATGCCCGGCAGGGTCGCGGCGATCTCGAAGATGGCCGCCTGCTGCGCGGGCGGGACCGGGCCGCCGAGGACGGAGCGGACGCCGTACCAGGTCCGGGTCGCCATGTCCGTGCCGGAGACCATCTCGTCACCGCGTTCGGCCAGCTTGCGCCGGAGCTGCTCCCGGTCGACCGGCCACTCGCGGAGGTCGGCGTAGGTGGGAGACCCGGAGCCGCGTCCGGCGCACCGGATCAGGAGCTCCTTGTACTCGCCCCCTCGGGGGACGGTCTTCGCCGGCTTGTGCCAGTGGAGCCCTGTGCGGGAGCCGTCGACGGACTGCCAGACCTCACCCGTGTTGTGGCGCGGAACGACGTTGCGGACCCCCTTCTCGCTGTGCGACTCCGCGATGCGCTCGTAGTGGAGGTACTGGTCGTCGCGGGGCTGCGGCCAGGGCGCGGCGGTCGCGGCCTCGGCCGCCAGCCGCAGGACCTCGGCGGCGCTCGCGGGCGCGGAGGAGTTGACCGTCTGGACGACGATCACCCCCGCGGCCATCGCCGCGACCAGGCCCGCTGCCGGCACCAGCCGCCGCACCCCGACCGCCCGGGGCCGGAACCGGCGCTTCGTACGGGCTTCGGCCAGGAGCGCGGCACGGGCGGGGGCGAGGCGATCCGCCGTCGGGTACGGCTTGTCGGCGAACAGGTCACGCAGCTCGGTCAGGTCGGTCTGGTCGTTCATGAGGTCTGCTCCATCGTGGGGTCGGTGCTGCCGAGGGCGTCGCGGACGATGGCCCGCGCGCGGCTGAGGCGGGAACGAACCGTTCCGATCGGGATGGACAAGGCGTTGGCCACCTCCTCGTAGGTGAGGTCGGCCCAGGCCACGAGTAAGAGGACGTCACGGTCGCGGGCCTTCAGCGCGGCCAGCGCCCGTGCGAGCGGGCGGCGTACGGCCTGGGCGCTCGCCCGCTCAAGTGCCTGTTCCGCGACGTCGTCCGCGTCGGGCAGCGCGCCCACCTTCGAGTACGCCTTGTAGCGATTGATCTCGGCGCGCTGGTGCCGGCGGATGAAGTTGGTCGCGAAGCCGTACAACCAGGGCAGAGCCTCCGGGCGGGCGGTGTCGTAGTCCCGGCGCTGCCTGAACGCCGCGAGGAACGTCTCGGAGACGACGTCGTCGGCCGTGTCGTCGCCGAGCCGGCGGGCCACATAACGGTGGATGTGTCCTGCGTGCCGGTCGAACAGCAGGGCGAAGTCCTCGGGATCTCGCCACGACCGTTCGATCAGGGCTGCGTCAGACATTGTTGTACTGGGCGGCATGTGGTTGAGCCTTTGCGAGGAAGTGGTGTCGCCCGTCTTTCACCCGAGCCGGCGATCGAGTTCACGCGACGCGGCCGTTCGCAGGCACCCGGCAGTGCGCTCGCGACGGCCCGCCGCCATGTCGGCGCAACAGCCCTGGAACCGGCCCTGGAACCGGCCCTGGAACCGGCCCGCAGGGGCGGCGCGACCTCGATCGGGTATGACCCCATGCCCCCGCTCGAAGCCGAGCCGCCCGCACCCACCGCCTCAGAGCGGCCGCCTACCCGTCACCCGGACAGACCGCCCGCGAAGATCGGCGGAACCCGGTCCCGCCACGGCATCGCCCGTTCCAGGAACGCGGCGACCTGGAACAGCAGGTCCTCGCGCCCGTACGCGGCGGCGAGCTGCACGCCGACGGGCAGCCCGCCCGCGCTCTGCCCCAGCGGCAGGCTGATCGCCGGCTGCCCGGTGGTGTTGAACAACTGCGTGAACGGCCCGAACCCGGACAACGTCTCCAGCCATCCCCGCAGTGTCTGCCCGGGATCGTCGTACCGCAACGTGCCGTGCGGCACCGGCAGACGACCCAGGGTGGGCGTGACGAGCAGGTCGTACCCCGCGAAGAAGGCCGCCACCGAGCGGGTGACCCGGTTCTGGGCGTCGAAGGCGGCCAGCATGTCCAGCGCGGTCGCCTGCCTGGCCGCCTTCAGGAACTCCCGCGAGACCGCCTCCATCCTGGCCACGTCGGGCAGCCGCGGCGCGAGCAGGCACGGGGAGGCGACCCCGACGGCCTCGATGATCCACGCCCTCATGGCGTCCTCCTGGTCGACCGCCGGGCTCGCCTCCTCCACGACGTGCCCCGCCTGCTCCAGCACGCGGGCCGTCGCGACCGCCGCCGCGGCGACCTCCGGGTCCACGTCCGTGCCCATCCAGGAGGTGGTGGTCAGCGCCACCCGCAACCGGCCCGGATCCGTCACGAGCTCCCGCGCGTACGGCCCGCGCGGCGGAGGCGCGGTGTACTTGTCGCCGATCCCCGGCCCGTGGACCGCGTCCAGCAGGCCCGCGGCGTCGCGGACCGTACGCGTGAGCACGAACTCGTCCGCCATGCCGAGCACCAGTTCGCCGGCGTCCGGGCCGCAGGGGCCGCGCCCACGGCTCAGCTTGAGCCCGACCAGCCCGCAGCAGGCGGCCGGGATCCGGGTCGAGCCGGCGCCGTCGCTGGCGTGCGCGACCGGCACGGCCCCGGCCGCCACCAGCGCCGCGGCGCCGCCGCTCGACCCGCCCGCGGTGCGGCCGAGGTCCCAGGGGTTGCGCACGGGCCCGTAGCGCACCGGCTCGGTGGTGAAGCTGACGCACAGCTCGGGCACCGTGGTCAGGCCCAGCGTGACCAGCCCGGCGGCGCGGAACCGCGTCATCAGGTCGGTGTCGCGCCGGGCGAGGACGCCGGGATAGGCCCGGCTGCCCAGCGTGAACGGCACCCCTTCAGCCACCGGCCCGTGGTCCTTGATGAGGAACGGCACCCCCGCGAAGGGGCCGTCGGCTGCGTGGTCGAGCGCCGGCGAGAACACCGGCAGGGCCAGCCCGTTCACGTGTTCGTCGACCTGCGCCAGCGCCTGGCGGGCCGCCGTCTCGACCTCGCCGGCGTCGGCCTCGCCCGTCCTGATCAGGTCGCGGAGGCCGGTGGCGTCGTACCTGGCGTACTCATGGATGTCCATGGAAAGTCCTTCTCCGGGCGCGCTCGGGCGCCCGCACGTCGATCGTCTGAGGGAAGAGTCAGAGAGCTGCCGACAAGGGGGCGACGGCTCCTGGGCCGTCCCCCTGCCGGTGATCGACGTGTTCCTACGCTCGGGACATCACCGCCCATGCTCGCAGCGCCCGTCCGTCCGGTCCACCGAGTTTCCGCACTCAGGACGATGACGCCCGACCCGGAAACCAGGACAACCGGCCCCAACTGCCCGCCCCGGGACCACGACCGGAAACCACAAATATGGGCGGCCCCGCCGCACGCCCCTGGCCCGCCGTCTCCACGGCCGCTTCCGTACCGGAGACCAGGACGGCTGGCACAGTTGCCCGTCCACGCCGAGCAGCCCCCGGCACCCCATGCATTACGGCCGGAATCCACAAACTACGGGCAGCCCCGCTGTGTGCCCCTGGCCCGCCGTCTCCACGGCCGCTCCCGTACCGGAGACCAGCTCGTGGGCGCCGGTCCTCGTGCTTCAGGAATGGCTTCGCTGGTGGGGGCCAGGAATGGGGGTGCCCCGGTGCCCCGGGACGGGTTCGCCCCTGAGGGGGCCGGGGCGGTTCCCATGGTCCTGACATGATGTGGATCATTTCCTGAAATATCGCCCATTTGGAGGAAAGCTGTGCGCATCGCGCTCGCCGGGCTCGCCACCAGCCATCCTTACACCGACGCCCGCACCCTCACCCGCCACGCCGAGCTGGCCGTCTGGGAGCCCGACGCCGAGCGGCTGCGGCGCTTCACCGAGGAACATCCCGAGGCGAAGGTCGCGGGCGACCTCGACGAGCTGCTGACGGGAAACCCGGATGGCGTCGTGCTGACGCTGCCCAACCCGCACGTGCCCGCCGCCCTCGGCCGGGTGCTGGAGACCGGCGTGCCGTGTTTCGTGAACAAGCCCGCCGCCGCGACCAGGGAGCAGCTCGACGCCCTGCGCCGGCTGCCGGTGCACGATCGGGTGATGTCGGGCTCGGTGCTGCGTTTCGCGCCCGCCTTCGCCGAGGTCCGCGCCGACGCGCAGGACGTGCTGTCGGTACGGGCGACGGTCCGGCACGACGTGGGCCAGTGGGCCGACGGCTACAACGCCTGGCAGGACACGCCCGGCGAGGGCGGCGGGACGATGGTGACCATGGGCATCCACGGCGTCGAGCCGCTGGTCGCCCTGCTGGGCCCGGACGTGCGCCTGGTCGGTGCAGCCGGAACCAGACGCCACTACCGGACGCTTAGGTCCGAGGACACCGGCGTCCTGGCACTGCAGTGGGCGAACGGGACAGTCGGAACGGTCGAGATCCTGGGCGTCTCGGACGACAACGCCTACACGGTGACCCTCCACGGCCGGCACGGCAGCGAGTCGATCGTGATCGAAAGCGGCCCCGACCCGGTCCACAACCTGGGATACGTCCGGACGATGGAGGCGTTCCTCGGCATGGTGGACGGCGCCCCGAACCCAGTGCCATGGACCGAAACCCTCGCAATCCTGGACATCCTGATCTCAGCACGAGAACACGCCCCGACCACCTGAGAACCCCCACCCCTCGACCGACCGCTGCTTTCTGATGAACGCCTCTCTCATGGCCGACGCCACGACTCCCGCGGCACCTGCTCGGCGGATGTGAGACACCAAGCCCCAAGCCCCGCCCCGACCGAACCCGCCCCCCGACAGCCACACACGGCACGATTAGCGGCCCCGCCACCTGGGCCGCCCCGCCCCCCGACCGTTCGCGGTCGCCACCGGTCGGGGCAGCCGAGGGGTGGGACCTCGCCGGCTGTTCGTGGCTGGCCCGGGAGCCAGCCGTCAGCAGTCGCGGAACGTCGGCACCGAGACGCCCAACACATGGCTTTGTCGTGGTTTCTCGGCGAACACCCAGCGGTTGGTGGCCAAGGCGTCGTCCGGCTCGGGAAGGGGGCCCCGACCGTGCTCGCGGGTGAAGTCGAAGGGCGTACGGACGGTGGCGGACCAGCCCCGCCCCCTCAGCAGCCCGATCGAGTCTGGACGCGGCTTCCGGTCGAACAACGCGAGCAGATCCACGCCGATCTGCGCCTTGGTCGCCGCGTAGACCGGGTTGGCGCGGACCGCCGGCGACCCCAGCCCGAGCTTGGCCTCGAACGCCAGGACGCTCCCTTCGGCGCTCAGGACGTCGATGGTCCGCTGGAGCCGCCGTTCGACCTCCGGATCCAGGTAGAGCAGAAGGCCCTCGGCCAGCCAGGCGGTCGGCGTGTTCGCGTCGAAGCCCGCGGCCAGCAGCGCGCCGGCCCAGTCGTCGCCCACGTCGGCCGCGACCACCCGTCGCCGTGCCGCCGGGACGACCCGAACCGGGGACGACGGCTCGACGGCGAGCGAGGCGAGCACGTGCTCCTTGAACGCCAGCACACCCGGTCGGTCGATCTCGTACACGACCTGTCCCCGAGGCCAGCCGAGCCGCAGAGCCCGGCTGTCGAGCCCCGCGCCGAGCAGGACGACCTGCCGGATGCCCGCCCTGGCCGCGCGCAGCAGGAAGTCGTCAAGCACCCGGGTACGCAGACCGAAGTAGCGCCCGAGCCTGCCCCACAGAGGGTTGGCGTCGCCGCCGGGCACGTCCTGCGGACGGGTCGGCCACGCGGCCGAGGCGGCGGAGGCGCGGACGAAGTGCTCGGCGTAGGGGTCGGCGGCCAGGGAGTCGGGGCGGTGGGTCTCGATCGCCCGCGCGGCGGCGACCATGAGCGCGGTCAGGCCGACGCCGCTGTCGATCTCGAGCTGTCGGTTGTCCGGCACGTGCTCTCCTCTCGGGCCGGTCGACCGGCCGCTGACACCGCGGCGGTCTCCTGTTCCGGGATCCACGAGCCGGGGACGTCGTGGGAGGTGAGATGGGCGCCGTAGAGGGCGGCCATGAAGCGCAGGATCTCCGAGTCGGGCAGGTAGCGGCTGGCGGTGCAGTCGGTCAGCACCGTGATGTGGAAGCCCTTCTGGAACGCGGTGCGGGCGGTGCTGTCCACGCAGACGTCGGTGTACAGGCCGGCGAACACCAGGCGGGCGATGCCGCGCCCGCGCAGGTGCCGCTCGAAGCCCTCACTGAGGAAGGCGTCGAAGCAGGCCCACTTGGTGAAGACCGGCTCCCCAGGCGCGGGCTCGACCTTGTGGAACTGCGCACCCCAGGTGCCTTCGAGGCACTTGAGGGGTTTGCCCTGGGCGAGGTCGCGCCGCCGCCAGCTCGGCCCCTGATGCTCGGCGTCACCGACGAACCGGACGAACACCACGTCCATGCCGCGGGCTCGCGCTGATGCGAGGGCTCTGGCCGTGTTGGCCGCGGCCGTCTCCAGAACCGCCGGGTCACCGCCGTAACGGGCACGGGCGGTGGAGCCGGTACAGAAGTCGTTCTGCAGATCGACGACGACCAGAGCCGCACGCTCGGCGAACGCCTGACGCACCTCGACGCCCAGGCCGGCACGCTCCTGGACCGACGGGCGCTCCTCGGCGGCCGGAAGGACGCGCTCCTGGACGGACGGGCGCTCCTCGGCGGCCAGGCCAGCACGTTGCTGCACGGGCCGGTGCTTCTCGGCGGCCGGGACGGCGGCACGTTCCTGATGTTCCCCCGGCCCCAGAATGGAACGTTCCTTCTGGGGCTGTGACTGCTCGTCGGTCATGAGTCCGCCATCGAGACCGGCCGGGCCACGGGCTCCAGGGCGTCGAGGAGGGCGTCGACCACGCCGGTGGTGGAGTGGCGTCCGCCGGCGTCAGGGGTGGCGACGCCGTGGCGGTCGAGCGCCATCAGGGCGCGTTCGACCATCCGCACCGCTCCGGCGCATCCCGCGTGCCGCTCGGCGATGGCCGCCGCGGCCCGGACGGTGGCCACCGGGTTGACCCTCCCGGTGCCCGCCAGGTCGTCGGCGGAGCCGTGCACGGTCTGGTACTCGACCAGGCCGCACGCGTCGGGATGCAGGTAGACGTTCTCGGTGCAGCGGTTCTCCTGCCGCTCGGAGCCGAAGCGGTCGAGCAGCACCACGTGCATGATGTCGGCCCACTCGTTGCCCGCGATGATCACCGTGCGGGGGCGCGGGCCGCGTTCGATGAGGTTGCGGTTGACGGTGTCGGGCTGGAACAGGCCGATCTGCACGCCGTGGCGGGCGGCGCTCTCGGCCACCCACTCGTCGAGCGCTCCGTCGAGCAGGTGGAACTTGTAGGCCATGACGATCTCGTCGATGCGGCCGTCGGGCCACTCCTGGCGCGCCCGGCGCACGGCCAGCGCGATGACCTTCTCGGTGATCTCCCTGCTGAAGGTCATCGTGCGGACGAGCGCGCCGGGAAGATGCACGTTCTCGCCGGTGTAGAAGCCCTGGGCCTGATCTCTGACCAGCAGCAGCGACGCCCCGGCCGTGGTGATGGCGTCGATCTTCACCGCCTGGAGGCGCTGGCGGACCAGGTAGAGCGACTGGGCGTTGATCGCCGTACGGAAGACGGCGGGGACGCCGGCGGCGGCCAGCGAGCGGCAGAAGTGCGTGTAGTGGTCGGCGTCCTGCCGCGTGCTCTCGCGGATCTCGTCGGCTCCCGCGCCGGCCTTCAAGGACACGTAGGAGTGATAGATGCGCTCAGAGCGGGTGAGGGCCACCTTCGTGCCGCAGGCGTCGGCGATCCCGGCCAGCACCCGCTCGAAGACGGCCGCGAGCTCGGGGCCCGTTCCCCGGCCGATGGCAAGTCCGATGACTGGTTCCACTACTGCTCCCCTTTTCGTCGTCGAAGACCGGACGCGCCGGCTCGTGGCGGCTGTCAGCTGGACTCTCCGAGCAGGAGGTCGCCCGCGATGTCCGCCTTCTCGGGGCTGTAGTACTCCTTGATGCCCTCGGCCCAGACCGGGACCTTGACCTGGTCGTCCTGGGAGGGGCCGAACGCGTCGAAGAGGGTGTTGACATTGCGCCGCTTGAAGCCGATGGCGGTCATGAGCGCCATGAAGTCGGTGCGGTGGATGAGGCCGTCGCCGTCGGGGTCACCCAGCTCGGCCAGCGCCTCGGCGAAGTCGGTCAGCGCGTCGTCGAAGCGTTCGGGGGACAGGACGCACGCGCTGTACTCCTCGAAGCTGATGCGGCCGTCTTTGTCCGCATCGAGTTCCTCGACAAGAGTCGTCCAGTAACGACGGAATGCGTCGCTGATCGCACTCTTGGCGGCTTCTGTGGAACGAGGGGAAGCCGCCAATACGCGGTTGGCCATACGGTCGAAGTCTTCGGCCTCAAGGTAACCGGTGCCGTCGGCGTCGAACAGGGTGAAGATGAGCTTTACTCGGTCGATGGCCGCGTCTTGCATGCCTGTCACCTTTCTTCGGCGGGGTCCGGGTGCAGACTCTATAACGGAACCTGACGCGTGGGTGACCAGGTCTTTGGCGACGAGGGAAACGCAAAATCCCGCATTTGGAATAATTCGCCAGAAAGCCTCGCTGGGTGACAAAGGCGGAGAACTCATGCGATTTCCGGACCCGCGGCGCGCGGGGAGTGCCGGGAAGCTGGGGATATTTCCGGTTATATGGGGATTTGCGACTCACGCTTCGAGGGCGCTGTGCTTCCCTATCTCGGGCGCTAGTTTTTCATGTCTCTGGGTGGATGGCGGGGGAGGGGCGTCCCGGATGGGGGTAGCCTTATCGGCTTTTTGGTGATTGCGTGCGCTACAGCGTGTGGACACCGGCTCGTCCCGGCGCACTACTATTAATCTACAAAGTAAAGGCGACGTCCAAGGTGCGAAAGTGATCTTCGATCGAGGAGTCACGCGCAGCGGTCGGGCGCGATGCTGGGGGAACATCCCCTCACTTTCACTTTATAGCGGATCCCCGCCCCTCATGAGACCTCGAAAAGTCGTTCATACTGCCCGTTGCGAACCAACCCCGACGAAGGATGGAGCGACGGAATTGGGTTACGTGCTGGAGTTCGGGCAGATCGACGCGGCGAACCTCGCGGAAGTCGGCGGGAAGGGCGTCGCCCTGGGCGAGCTCTCGCGGATCGACGGCGTCCGCGTGCCGGACGGCTTCTGCGTCACGACCGACGCCTTCCAGCGGGTCGTGTCCGCGGTGCCGTCGTTCGACGCCCAGCTCGACCTGCTGTCGAAGGTGGACCCGGACGACCGTGCGGCGGTCCGCGCGCTGAGCGCGGAGATCCGCGCCGTCATCGAGGGCGCGCCGGTGCCCGACGACGTGGTGGCGGCGATCGGGGAGGCGCTGGCCCGGCTCGGCGAGCAGGCTGCCTGCGCGGTGCGGTCGAGCGCGACGGCCGAGGACCTGCCGACGGCGTCCTTCGCCGGGCAGCAGGACTCGTACCTGAACGTCGTGGGGCCGGCGGAGGTGCTCCGGCACGTGCGGCGCTGCTGGGCGTCGCTGTTCACGGAGCGGGCGGTGGTCTATCGGCGTCGTAACGGGTTCGATCACCGCGGGGTGCGGATGGCGGTGGTCGTGCAGCGGATGGTGTTCCCGGAGGCGGCGGGGGTCCTGTTCACCGCCGATCCGGTGACGTCGGACCGGAAGGCCGCGGTCGTGGAGGCGGTGTGGGGGCTGGGTGAGGCGCTGGTCTCCGGCGTGGTCGCGGGGGACGTCTACACGGTGCGGGACGACCGGGTCGTGGACGTGTCGGTCGGGGCCAAGGCGCGGGTGGTGCGGGCGTCGCCGGCGGGCGGCACCGAGGAGTCGCCGGTCGAGGCCGAACGGTCGGTCCGGCGGGCTCTGACCGATGAGCAGGCGGTTCGTCTGGTGGGGCTGGGGCGGCGGATCGAGGCGTGGTTCGGCCGGCCGCAGGACATCGAGTGGTGTCTGGCCGGTGAGGAGTTCCATGTCGTCCAGAGCCGGCCGATCACGACGTTGTTCCCGGTTCCGGTCGCCGACGACCAGGACAACCACGTCTATGTCTCCGTGGGGCATCAGCAGATGATGACCGACGCGATGAAGCCGCTGGGGTTGTCCTTCTGGCAGCTGACGACGTCGCGGCCGATGGCGGAGGCGGGCGGGCGGCTGTTCGTGGACGTGGCCCCGGTCCTGGCGACGGCGGCGGGCCGGGCGAACCTCATCGGGACGCTGGGGAAGTCCGATCCGCTCATCCGGGACGCGTTGCAGACGCTGGTGGATCGTGGCGACTTCATCCGCGCGGTGCCGGAGGAGGAGTCGGGTGTCGCGCCCGCCGCTGCTCCGCCCGCGCCGATCGAGACCGATCCGGAGCTGGTCGCCGAGCTGGTCCGGGACGGCCGGGAGTCGGTGGCCGTGTTGCGGCGTCGCATCGAGGAGCTGTCCGGGCCGGAGCTGTTCGAGTTCATCCTGGCCGACATCGCGGAGCTGAGGCGTCTGCTGTTCGGCCCGCGGAGCTTCCAGGCGATCATGGCGGGGATGGAGGCGGCCTGGTGGCTGAACGATCATCTGGAGGAGTGGCTGGGGGAGCGGAACGCGGCCGATGTGCTGACGCAGTCCGTCCCGCACAACGTGACGTCGGAGATGGGGCTGGCGCTGCTGGACGTGGCGGACGTGATCCGTCCGCACGCGGAGGTGGTGGCGTTCCTGCAGCGGGTGGCGGCGGAGGAGCGGGAGGGCGACGGTTTCCTGGAGGAGCTGGGCGAGCTGCCCGGCGGCCGGGAGGCCGCCGAGGCCGTCCGGGGCTTCCTGGAGCAGTACGGCATGCGTTGTGCGGGGGAGATCGACATCACCCGGACGCGCTGGAGTGAGCGGCCCGCCATGCTCGTTCCGGTGATTCTCGGAAATGTCCGGAATTTCGAGGCGGGTGCCGGTGCGCGGCGTTTCGAGCAGGGGCGTCAGGAGGCCCTGCGCAAGGAGCGGGAGGTGCTGGCGCGCCTGCGGGCCCTGCCCGACGGGGAGCGGAAGGCGGCGGAGACCGAGCGGATGATCGCCCGGGTGCGCACGTTCGCGGGCTATCGGGAGTTCCCCAAGTACGGCATGGTCTGCCGTTACCTGGCCTACAAGCAGGCGTTGTCGCGGGAGGCCGATCGGCTCGTCCGGGCGGGCGTGCTGCGGGACCGCGAGGACGTCTTCTTCCTGCGGTTCCAGGAACTGCAGGAGGTCGTGCGCACGGGCGAGGCGGACGGCGAGCTCGTCCTGCGGCGCCGGGAGGACTTCCGGTGGCACGAGACGCTGCGCCCGCCGCGCGTGCTCACGTCGGACGGCGAGGTGCTCGCCGGCCGGTACCAGCGCGAGGACGTGCCGCCGGGGGCGCTGGCCGGTCTGGCGGTGTCGGCGGGGACCGTCGAGGGACGTGCCCGGGTGGTGCCGGACATGGCACGGGCCGATCTGGCGGCGGGTGACATCCTGGTCACAGCCTTCACCGACCCGAGCTGGACCCCGTTGTTCGTGGGCATCGCCGGGCTGGTGACGGAGGTGGGCGGTCTGATGACGCATGGAGCGGTGATCGCGCGGGAGTACGGGCTGCCGGCGGTCGTGGGGGTGGAGGGGGCCACCCGGTTGATCCGGGACGGGCAGCGGATCCGCGTTCACGGGACCGACGGGTACGTGGAACTCCTTGACTGAACGGCGTCGGCCCGGTCTCGGGTGCCGGCGTCAGAGTGCCGGGGCCGGGACGTTGAGCGGCTGCCGGGTGTCGTGGTCGGCGGGTGCGGGGTGTTCCGCGGGGGCCTGGAGTCGGGGCGGCTGTCCGGGGGCCGGGCAGCGGCCCTGGCAGTAGCCGTTGACGACGACGAGGCGTCCGCGGGCGGCCGTGTAGTCGCTGCGCTCCCGGCCGGGGAGGACTCCCTTGCAGGTGGGGCAGCAGATGGGCTGGTCGGCTGTCATCAGGGCCTTCCGACGTCGTGGATGTCGTGGGCGCGGGTGCTCCGGGCCGAGGGCGGCTCCGGAGCACCGGGTCGGCGGGAGGTGCCGTGGTGATCTGTGCTCAGGCCACCAGGGGGCTCTTCACCGTGCGCCTTCTGCAGTATGGCGACCGTGCGCGGGCGAGGGGCGGGCGGGGTGGCTTATCGGGCTGAGGATCATTCCTCGCGGGGTTGTTTCCTTCCTCCCGCTTGGGAGCGGCTTCGCCCGCGGGTGGTGTTCCGGCGCGGCCGGCGCCTCGGGTGCGCTTCGACAGGTCAGGGCTTGATGAGAACTTTGAGGCTTTTGCGGTCGGCCATGTCCCGGTAGCCGGCCGGGACGCCGTCGAGGTCGGTGGTGGCGTCGAAGACCTTGCCGGGTTCGATGACGCCGTTCAGGATGTCGGGCATCAGCTCCTCGATGTAGGCCCGGACCGGGGCCGGGCCGCCGGCCAGGCGCAGGTTGTGGCGGAAGAGGCTGCCCATGCCGATCGGCGCGTCGTCGTACTGCGGGACGCCGACGCGGCTGATGACGCCGCCCGGCCGGACGACCCCGAGAGCCTGCCGGTAGGCGGGCATGTTGCCGACGGCCTCCAGGACGACGTGGGTGCCGTCGCCGCCGGTGAGGTCGCGTACCTGCTCGATGCCCTCCTCGCCGCGGGCGGCCACGACGTCGGTGGCGCCGAACTCGCGGCCGAGGTCGGTGCGGGCCCGGTGACGTCCCATGAGGATGATCTGCTCGGCGCCCAGGCGCCTGGCCGACAGCACGGCCAGCAGGCCGACGGCGCCGTCGCCGATGACGGTGACGCGGGTGCGCCGGCCGACGCCGCCGGCCACGGCGGCGTGGTGGCCGGTGCCGAGCACGTCCGCGAGTGTCAGCAGGGACGCGATGAGGGCCGAGTCGGCTTCGACCGGCAGCTTGACCAGGGTGCCGTCGGCCAGCGGGACGCGTACGGCCTCGGCCTGGCCGCCCTCGTCCGGTTCGGCGTCCCAGAAGCCGGCCTGCGGGTCGGCGCAGGAGGTGTGCAGGCCCTCGCGGCAGAACCGGCAGGTGTTGTCGGAGATGGCGAACGGCGCCACGACCAGGTCGCCCCGGGCGAGGGTGGTCACCTGCGCGCCGATGTCCTCGACGATGCCGATGAACTCGTGCCCCATCCGGGCGGGGCCCTCCTCCGGCTTCATCGAGCCGTAGGGCCACAGGTCGCTGCCGCAGATGCAGGACGCGGTGACGCGGACCAGCGCGTCGGTGGGAAGTTCGACGGTCGGGTCGGGCACCTGCTCGACGCGGACGTC
Source organism: Nonomuraea sp. NPDC001636 (assembly GCF_040298265.1). NCBI lineage: Bacteria > Bacillati > Actinomycetota > Actinomycetes > Streptosporangiales > Streptosporangiaceae > Nonomuraea > Nonomuraea sp. NPDC001636. The sequence goes on along the minus strand of NZ_JBEOZT010000021.1, from coordinate 52,460 downwards.
GCCGGCGCCGTACATCAGGGTTGCGCGCATCACATGTTCTCCGATTCGTTCTTGCGCGGTGTTCGCGAGCGGGTGTGAGCGTCCAGGGTTCCTGGCTCCTCCCCTGCTGACCTGGCCATACACCACGCGGCGGGTCGTGGTGGCGCACGCCGTCAGCACCGGCCACAGCCGTCCCGAGCGCAGCGCCGCGAGCTCCGGCTGAACGGCCGCCCCGGATACGATCTGGCCGTGTGAGCGCGGGTCGCATTTTTCGGGAGCGGGTCACCGTTTTCCGCGGCGAGTTGCCGTGCCCGGGGGTCCGGGTGGGCTGGGTGGCGGCGTACGAGTTCGACATCCCGGAGGGCCGGTACGTGCGCCCCGGCGCGGGGCGCCGGCAACGGGCGTTCCTGCTGCTGGACGAGTCGGTGCAACTCCACCAGCCCGTCGTGTTCGGGCCGGAACGCGCCGGCTGGTGGTACATCGACCTGGTCGGGATCCGGGAGAGCGGCGACACGGTCCGGGTGGCCGACCACTACGTCGACTTCGTCGTCGGCCCGCCCGGGTTTCCGTACCGGGTGCTGGATCTGCACGAGCTGGGGGAGGCGCTGACGTCCGGGAGGCTCGCCGCGCGGCAGGTCGCGGACGTGCTGGCCGCCGCCCAGGCGTTCGCCGACAGGTACCTCCAGGGCGAGGGGCACCACGGGCCGCAGTGGCCGGACTTCCCGCCGGCCGCGCTGTCGGCCGTGCGCGAGGTGGAGATCCCCCGCCCTTGACCGGCGAAGGGCGGTTCACCTGGCGGCGGGCCGCTTGGTCTTCGTCCTGACGCCACCGAACAGGGCCAGGGCGAAGGCGCGCACCCGGATCTCCTGGCCGGCGAAGCGGGCGTCGCGCAGGTCGATCTCGCCGCCGCCGAAGACCGACAGGGAGATGAACACGCGCGTCCCGGGTGAGCTGCGGGGATAGCGGCGCGGCGGGACGCATCCGATATGTTCTTGTTTGTCAGGTCTTTGCGCTGTCTTGGGGGAGTTGTCGGTGCGCGCACTACCGTGGGTCGTGGCTCTCGTGCTGAGCCTGGCCGGCTGCGGCGCGATCCCGGGACTGCCCTATCGCCCCGCCGACCCGCCGACGCCGAGCCGGGCCGCCTCGCCCGCCACCCCGCCGCCTCGGTCTCAGTCTCCGTCTCAGTCGCCGGACGCCGCGCCGTCCGCGAGCGCGCAGGCGCTGACCGTCGCCCAGGCCCGGACGGCCATGCGCACGTGGGTGGCCGCGTACAACGCGGCGCTCAAGAAGCGCAAGTGGTGGCGGTCGAACGCCCGGCTCGACGCGCTGTTCGTCGAAGGCGCCCTGTACGAGGGCGTCCTGGAGCGCGGCCGTGAGGGCTTCGGGTGGAAGCCGGCGCACAGACCGATCAACCCGACCGGCACCCCGACGATCTATGTGCCCAGGCCGGAGCGGCAGCCACCGGCCGGCGACTGGTTCATCGCGAAGGCGACCTACCGGGACACCAAGGGCCACAGCCGCCCGCACCTGCTGGCGTTCCTGCGCTCTCCCGGGCAGTCCTTCCGGCTGGCCGTCACGACCCCGCTGCACTGGGGACAGCAGATGCCCAAGCCGCTGCTCGACGCCGACGGCTACATCACGGACATGGACGACGCGATGGCGGCCGCCGTGGCCGAGGAGTACCGCAACTTCTGGAACGGGGACAGGAAGAAGGAGGGCGACTCCGGCTACCGCCTGGCCAAGGACAGCTACAGCCGCAAGGCGTTCCCCCAGGTCAACAAGGGGATGTACGTCGGGTTCGCCGGCCGCGGCTCCGTCTTCGGCTTCCGTACGGCGAGTGGCGGCATGTTCTTCCTGTTCGCCCTGCTCAACGACGCCAAGAGCGTCAACAACGTGCTGAGCGAGGCGGTCCTGGTGCCCAAGGGCAGCAAGGCCGTCCAGGAGCTCGGCGGAAGCTGGTTCTCCTAGCGCGGATGTGGCAGGACGCCCTCGCCGCCCACCAGGCGGGCCGGGTGCGGGTGACCGAGGTCAGGGCCGCCGACTTCCTCGGCGCCGGCGCGTACTCGCCGTTCACGCTCATGGTCGGGGCGCAGGTGCTGACCGGCGCGCCGGTCTCCTGTCCCGGTGATCTGGACGCGCCGCACAGCTGGTCCTACACCGGCGACACGGCCCGCACGCTCGTCGCCGCCGCGGGGAACGAGGCGTCCTGGGGACGGGCCTGGCACGTGCCCTCCACCAGCGAGCTTCCGGTGCGCGGGCTCGCCCGGCGACTGGCCGAAGCCGCCCAGGCGCCCGCGCCGCGGCTGGAGCGCATGTCCCTGCGCGAGCTGGCGGAGATCGGGTGCACCGACTCGATCATGGCCGAGCTCCCCGAGATGTTGTACCTGTACGACCGGCCCAACGTGCTCGACGCGTCCCCGACAGTCGAGATCCTCGGCGTCGTGGCGACGCCGGTGGACGACGTCCTGACAGAGATGGCCGCCGCGGCGAGGGACGTGCAGACCGCGCGCTGACCTGGCCCGCGAACCGCGAGGTCAGCGGGGGAGTTCCTCCAGTGCGGCGGTGGCGAAGCCGTGGTCCTGCTCGGGGGCGCCGCCGCCGAGGCCGATCGCGCCGATCAGGTGGCCGTCGCGGTTGATCGGCAGGCCGCCGCCGATGAACAGCAGCGGCCGGTCGAGCGCGGTCGGCAGGGAGTGGAAGGGGCCGTCGGGCTTGACGAGGTCGACCAGCTCGGCGGTCGGGGCGTTCAGCTGGAGGGCGGTGTAGGCCTTGCGGGTGCTGGTCTCGCCGGAGATCAGCACGGCGCGGTCGTCGCGGCGGAAGGCCAGCAGGTGACCGCCGGCGTCGAGGACGGTGACGCTGACCGCGACCCCGGCCGCCTCGGCGGCGGCGCGGGCGGCCGAGATCAGGACCTCGGCGTCGGCGGTGGTCAGCGGGGTGAGGGTGGTGGCGTTCATGATGATTCTCCTGAGGTGGGACGGACGCGCAGTCAGGGCGGTCACTCGTGGACGAGGGCGGGAACCGCGACGGCGGCGCCGGCCGGTTCACGCGCGGGCGCACGGCGCTCCAGGGCGGCGGACCAGAACGCCAGGGCGAGGGCCGCGGCGGCGAGGATGGCGCCCACCCAGTTCGGCGCGGTGTAGCCCAGGCCCGCGGCGATGACGAGGCCGCCCAGCCAGGCCGCGAGCGCGTTGCCGAGGTTGAACGCGCCGATGTTGACCGCGGAGGCCAGCGTCGGCGCGCCGTGCGCCTGGTCGAGGACGCGCTTCTGCAGCGGCGGCACGGTGGCGAAGCCCAGCGCCCCGACCAGGAAGATGCTCGCCGCGGCGGCGACCTTGTCGTGCGCGGTCAGGGTGAACAGCGCCAGCACGACCGCGAGGCCGCCGAGGGTCGTGTAGAGCAGGGGCATCAGGGCGCGGTCGGCGAACCGGCCGCCCAGCAGGTTGCCGAGGAACATGCCGGCGCCGAACAGCACGAGCAGCCAGGTGACCGCGTCGGCGGAGTAGCCGGCCACCTGCGTCATCATCGGCGCGACGTAGGTGATCGCGGCGAAGACGCCGCCGAAGCCGAGCACGGTCATCGCCATCGCGAGCAGCACCTGCGGGTTGCGGAACGCCGTCAGCTCCGGGCGCAGGCGGGTGCCTTCGGGCCGGGGCATGGCGGGCACGAGCACGGCGATCCCGAGCAGGCCGACCAGGCCCAGCCCCGCCACGATCGCGAAGGTGGTGCGCCAGCCCACCGCCTGCCCGATGAAGGTGCCCAGCGGCACGCCCACGACGTTCGCGACGGTCAGGCCGGTGAACATGGTGGCGATGGCGCCGGCCTTCTTGTGCGGGGCGACCAGGCCGGCGGCGGCCACCGAGCCGATGCCGAAGAACGCGCCGTGGGCCATCGAGGCCACGATCCGGCCGCCGAGCATCATGCCGAACCCGGGCGCCAGCGCGGACAGCAGGTTGCCGACCACGAACAGGCCCATCAGCACGAGCAGCATGGTCTTGCGGCTGATCCTGGTGCCGAGCGCCGTCATCAGCGGCGCGCCGATGACCACGCCGATCGCGTAGCCGGTGACCAGCAGGCCGGCGGTGGGGATGGAGACACCGTACTCGCCGGCGATCTCGGGCAGCAGGCCCATGATCACGAACTCGGTGGTGCCGATCCCGAAGGCCCCGATGGCCAGGGCGAGGAGTGCGAGAGGCATCGCGCGACCCTTCTTACTATTGCTACTGCTTCTTGCAGGCTTCGACAATAGTTGCACACGCGCTATAAAGGCAAACGCTGGCATTCGGCTTGGGCGCGTTGATCTCGCGGGGGTCGCGGCGCCTGGGGAGGGGGCGAGGGCTCGCGGGCCGTCGATGGCAAGGGGCTGCGGGCCGGGCGTCCGGACTGGAGCTGGTGGGTCACCACGGGTCCGGCCGCAGTACACCGGAAGCACACCGCGTGGCGTAGAGGCAGGACCTCAGTGCCTTGCGTCGGCGGGCCGCCGGGTCGTGCTCGGCAGGTGATGCGGGCCGAGGTCTCCTTGCTCAGGCGGACGTAGCGGCCGAGGCCGGACAGGTGCTGGTGGCGGGACTTGGCTTGCAGTTCCGGCGCGGTGCGGCCTGCTTCGCCCAGGTGGGTCAGCGCGGTGTGCCGGAGCTGATGCAGGGGCGTCGTGCAGGCCGAGTTCGGCAGAGGCGGTCTTGAACAGGTGCTCGGCGCGCCAGATTCCGTACCGGCATGACTCTGTCTGAGGCGAAGTCGTCCACCCGTATACCACGTTCCTCGCCCCCTCCGTCACGGATGGAGCACACGACGCAGGCCCCAGCATGGCCAGTCGTTGATTGTCCGATTTCCGCCGGATGCATCCTGTCCGGGACGGACATGATGAGCGCATGACGGCAGAAACAATGACGAATGACGGTCCGGCTTCGGGAGGCGGCGAGGGAAGGAGCTCACTGGCAGTGCTGGAGAGGTTCTACCGGGCGGAAGTTGCCTATATCGCCGCAGGGGGCTTCGGCAAGGCCGACTTCGGCGAGCTTGCCGAGTGCCTGGACCCGGAGGTCGTGATGTACCAGGCGGACTCCCTGCCCTACGGGGGCACCTGGCGCGGCCCGAGCGGCATCGAGCAGTTCATGGCCGCCATGAGCGAGGCCTGGCAGTCCCTGGAGTTCCTGGAGCAGAAGTATGTGGTGGACGGCGGCAGCGTCGTGGTCTGGAACCGCGGCCTCCTGCGCGCCCGCGCCACCGGCCGGGCGTTGGAGACCTCGGTGATGCAGCTGATGACGATCAAGAATGATCGCATCACCGAGATACACCCGTTCTACCTGGACACTTCTGCGGTCCTGCACGCCCTACGCCCGGACGACGACGTCTAGCCCGGCCGCGGAGCGAGCAGCACGACCCCGGTCACCGGATTCATCGGCGTCCTTCTCCCGAAGCTGTCGCCGGCCCCGAGGTGGATCGATCGGTGCAGGTCGCGGGGTCCGTGCCGAGCGTCGGGAGAAGGACGCCGGATGGCGCCGGACGGCGCGCGTCACCGGACCGGGCGGACGCCTTTCGCGATCTTCCTCAACTCACTCATGGCGTCGATCTCCTTGGCGTACTCGGGGCCGATGAGCACCTTGACGGCCAGGTCCTTGCGGAGCTTCCAGGTGACCGCGGGCGTGACCGGGCCGCCGGCGGCCCCCGAGTCGCCTTCCTTGGACAGCCGCGCGGGCCTGCCGTCGAGGTCCACCGTCTCGGCCCGCGGTTCCGGCCGGAAGTCGTACAAGGCGTCCGCGGACGCGCCATGGGCCACGATCACCTGTACGGCGTAGCCGGCCTGCTGGGGGCCCGGCTTCCGGAAGCTGGTGGTGTAGCTCTTGCCGGGGCCGACCACATCGTCCTTCGACCATTTGCCCCATTCGAGCCCGTCCGGCAGGTAAGTGAGCTGGATGCCGCCGAACTTCCGCCCGTCGCCGAGGTCTCCCAGGGCCTGCGGCGTCGGCGCGGGCGGCAACTGGACGTCGAGGGTGACCGTACTGCCCCGGGCGACGACCTTGCCGGCGGCCGGTTCCTGCGTGCCCACCAGGCCGTTGTCGCTCCGCATCCCGGTGAGCGCGACCTTCAGCCCGGTGTCGTGGAGCGCCTTGGCCGCCTCGGTGGCGCGCCGGCCCGTCACGTCGGGCACGGTCACGTCGTTGCGCATCACGACGCCGTTCTGGCCGGTGTCGGCGGGTTCGCCGGGATTCAGCATCACCGGCACGGTCACGGCCACGGCCGCCGCGACGATCGCCGCCCCCGCCACGCGGAACCTGGTCAGGCGGGCGCGGTGCGCCCGGCGTACGGCACTGCCCAGTCCGGGCCCGGCCTGAACCTCGGCGACGTGCGCCGCCATGGCGTCGGCGAGGTCGTCCTCGATCGTCATCTCGTCACTTCCCTTGCGACATCCATGTTCTGGCGGATCCTGGCGAGCCCGCGCGCGGCCTGGCTCTTGACCGTCCCGGCCGAGCAGCCGAGCAGGGCCGCGGTGGCCTGCTCGGACTGGTCCTCCCAGTAGCGCAGGACGAGCACGGCGCGCATCCTGGGCGGCAGCCTGCGCAGCTCACCGATGAGCATGTCGCGCAGGTCGAGGTCGGGAGAGTCGGCGGCGGTCTCGGGCGGCCGGGCGAACATGATCTCCTGGACGACCCTGCGCCGCCTCGCCCTGCTGATCGCCGCGTTCACGACGACCTTCCTCGCGTACGCCTCGGGGTTGTCGTGCCTGATCCGAGGCCAGTTCCGGTAGACCTTCTCCAGGGCGTGCTGGACCAGGTCCTCGGCGTCGTGCCGCGTCGCCCCGCACACCAGGATCGCGGTACGCAGCAACGAGGTGCTTCTGGTGGCGAGGAAGTCGTCGAAGGCAGCCTCGTCGTCATCTGTCATCAGTGAAGGTCCCCTTTCGCCCTCCCCAACGCGCGAGCCCGCCCGGAGGTTGAGTGCCTTCCCGAAGAGTCGTGGTGGGGCGACGACGCCGTCCACGCGCAGGGACGCAGCTCCAGCGGCGACAGGGGACAGCAGCTCGGCCAGCTCGCCCCGACCGTTCGCCCGCGATGACCTCTGAGCAGACCAGGCACGCGAGGGCATTGCTCACCCAACCTGACGCCACCGTGTCATCGACCGCCCGGCTGCTGAACGTCAGTTGCTGCACGAGCTACAAGTACGTGCCCGAACTCGCCAAGGGGCCGCCCTGCCGTCGAACAATCAGCAGCGCAAGCCGAACTGGAGGAAGCCACCTCTGCCAACCGGACGGCCAGCGCGGCCAGGTGCCATCAGCCGACCGGGGTCGATGCCGCTCGCAGACCGTGATCCAGGGGCCGAATCGTTCGGGCAGGTCCCGCCGGGGCAGTCCGGTGCGAGCCCGGTACAACACGCCGTCGATCGTCCTTCGGCGGTCGTTTCACCGGCCGCCTTCGGGAGCAGCGGCTCCAGTCGCTCCCACTCTGAGTTGTGACCTCGCCCCATGGGCCTGAGGCCTCTTTCGGTCAGCCGCGTGGTCTCATGAGCTCTGTTGACTGCACCATTCCTGTGGACTCGCAGGTGGGGCGGCGTCCGGCAGCCGGATTGTTCAGCGGTCGCCGGACGCTCCCCATGTGTCAGAGGATCTCGATGGAGGCGACCTTCGGCGGGCGGTTCGGGTAGGTCATCACGGTGTGGCGATTGATCCGCACCACGTCGCCGTTGGCGTCGTAGTACTTCACATCGTTGTTACCTGTGGAGATCTTGTCCACCCACCATCCGCCGAAGTCGGTCCGTCCTCGGTTGGCGTAGCAGTCCACGCTGTCGCGGCCGTTGGAGTGCGACCAGATCTGCAGGTAGCCCGCGTCAGGGTCGCATGTGACGTGGTCGATCGCGAAGGCGGGGCCGCCGGAGACGGCAACGGTGAGGGTGGCGGCCGCAGCGAGAGCGGCCAGCGTGGACAGTGTGCGTCGCATGATGGGGGTTCCCTTCGGAAGCTGGTGCAGCAGGTGTCGCTCTGCCGATCATGAACTGGATGTAATCAACTGACTACTATCTGCAATGACAGAGTTCCGTGCATGGAAGAAGTGGGCGCAACCGAGGGCGACGACAGACGGCGATCTTCTCCGAAAAGGGCCGCGCCCCTCACCCGCCACCGTCCTGCGCATGCTGCGCGACCACGACGAACAGAACGCGCCGAAGACACGGACGGTAGCGCCGAGCCGGCACTGGGCTCCTGGGACGTTCCGGGGGCTCATCGCCTGGACCCGGGTGGGGCACCGTCGAGGCGTTCGCCACCGGCGGACAGATCTTGGTGCAATTGCACCGCCGACGGCCCCGACTTCATGTTTCTGCACGAAGCACCTCCCGGGTGAGGTGATGGAGGGTTGCTGGAACATTGATCTAGCTCCGGAGGCCTGTGAATGGGATTCGCCGAAGTCACCCACACCTTGGCGCCCGCGCACGTACGTAAAACGGCTACCGTCACTGTCGGCCTGCTCATGGGCGTCTGGGTGATCGACTATGTCGATCGGGTGATGATGGCCGTCGCGTTGCCGTTCATCGGCGAGGAGTTCGCCCTCACCAAGACCGAGCAAGGCTGGCTGATCACCGCCTTCTCCCTGGTCTATCTGCTGTGCCAGGTGCCGGGTGGCATCCTCGCCGACAAGTTCGGCGCCCGCCGCCAGCTCATGGTCTCCATGCTGCTCTGGTCGGTCTTCACCGCCCTCACCGGTATCGCCTGGGGCCTGGCCTCCCTCCTCGTCATCCGTGCTCTCTTCGGCGTCGGCCAGGGCCTCTTTCCCGGCGCGTCCTTCAAGGCCGTCGCGGAACGCACCACCCCCGCCATCCGCGCCACCGCCGCCGGCGCCATGCTCGCCTCCAACCAGCTCGGTGCCGGCGTCGCCCCGCTCCTCGTCGCGCCGCTCATCCTCGCCCTCGGCTGGCGCCACACCTTCTGGGTCACCGCCGCCGCCGGCGTCGCCGTCGGCGTGCTGCTCTGGAAGCTGCTGCCCAAGGCGCTGCCCGCCCACCTCAACGGCTCCGACGTCGTTCAGGACAAGGGGACCAGCCTCGGCACCGTCATGCGCTCGCCATCGGTCTGGAAGTTCGCCGCGCTCTTCTGCACCACTAACATGCTCGGCTACGGCCTGATCACCTGGGTGCCCAGCTACCTGCTGGAGGAGCGCGGCATCTCCCTCATCAACACCGGTGTCATGTCCGCCATCCCCGGCCTGGTCGCGTGCGCGACCGCTTTCCTCGGCGGCTGGCTGTTCGACCGCTTCTTCCACGACAGGGCCCGGCTCTACGTCATTCCCCTGCTCCTGGTCACCGCCGTGCTCCTGGTGCTCATGCTGATGGCCGACTCCGCTGTCGGGTTCACCGTGTACCAGACCCTCGCCATGGGCGTGGCGGGCCTTTCCACGATGGGCATCCTCGGCATGCCCGTGCGCGCCCTGCCGCCCGCCTTCATCGGATCCGGCATGGGCGTCGTCAACGTCGGCGGCCAGATCGCCGGCGTCCTCGCCCCCGTCCTCATGGGCTTTTTGGTCGACCAGTTCTCCTACACCGCTGCTTTCGGCCTGCTCATCGCGACCACCGTCCTCGGCGCGCTGATCGCGTTGATCGTGCCCCAGCGCCCTGAGCAGTTCAGCCTCGTACCGAAGGAGCTCGCGTGACGACATACGATCTGGTCCTCACCCGCGGCCGGGTCATCGACCCCGAGACCGGTCTGGACGCCGTACGCGACGTCGGCGTCAGCGGCGGGGTCATCCAGGCCGTCTCCGACCAGCCGCTCGACGGCGTCACCACCGTCGACGCGACCGGCCTGGTCGTCAGTCCGGGCTTCATCGACCTGCACAGCCACAGCGTGGACGTCGCCGGCCACCGCCTGCAGGCGCTCGACGGCGTCACCACCGTCCTGGAACTCGAGGCCGGCGCCTACCCGGTCGCCGCCGCCTACCGCAGGGCCGAGATCGAGGGCAGGCCCCTCAACTACGGCTTCGCCACCTCCTGGGCCGTGGCGCGGATGTCCGTCCTCCTCGGCCTCGACACCAGCGGCGACCTGCAGGACGACTTCCTCGCCCACATCGGCCGCGAGGAATGGCAGCGCGCCGCTCCGCGGAACGTCGTCGACCGCATCGTCGGCATGCTGGAGCGCGACCTCGGCGATGGCGCGCTCGGCATCGGCATCCTCATCGGCTACGCGCCCCGCGTCGATCCCGCCGAGTACCTCGCCGTGGCCGCCCTCGCCGCCCGCGTCGGGCTGCCCACCTACACCCACGCCCGCGAACTCGTCGAGATGGATCCCACCACTCCCGTCGACGGCGCCGAGGAGGTCGTCCGCGCCGCCGCCGAGACCGGCGCGCACATGCACTACTGCCACGTCAACAGCACCTCCATCCGCCATGTCGACCGCGTGCTCGGCCTGGTGGAGAAGGTCCGCGCCGAAGGCTCGCGCGTCACCACCGAGGCCTACCCCTACGGCGCGGGCATGACCGGCGTCGGCGCGGCCTTCCTCGCCCCGGAACTCCTGCACCGGCGCGGGCTGACCCCGCACTCCATCGGCCTGCTCGGTGCCGAGGGCCGTGTCCCCGACGCCGACACCCTGCGTCGAATCCGCGAGAGCGAACCCGGCTCGGCGGCCTTCGTCCACCTGCTCGACGAGGATGACCCCGCTCAGTTCGACTACATCCAGCGGGCCCTCACCTTCACCGACGCCGCTGTCGCCACCGATGCCGTCCCCCTCCTGTGGCGCTCGGGGGCGCCCGACCCGCTCTCCTGGCCGCTCGGGCCGGACGCCGTCACCCACCCTCGTACGGCCGGCACCTACGGCCGGACGCTGCGCCGGCTCGTCCGGGAGAACGGGGTCCTGTCACTGCCCGAGGCCGTGCGCCGGTGCACGCTCGTCCCCGCCGACGTGGTGGGCTCGGGTGTTCCGGCGATGCGGCGCAAGGGCCGTGTTCAGGCGGGCTGCGACGCCGACCTGACCGTTTTCGCCCCCGAGACCGTCAGCGACCGTGCCACCTACACCGAGACGGTCAGGCATTCCTCCGGGTTCGTTCACGTTCTTGTCGGCGGCCGGTTCGTGGTCCGTGACGAGCATCTGGTGCCGACCGCCCTGCCCGGGCGCGCCGTCAGAGCCTGATGCCCGGTCAGGTTCTGAGGCAGGTTCGGTGGGGACGGTCGTGAGCATCTCGCGCAGTCGCGCTCGGCGCGGACGGCTGGGTTCAGGCAGCCCCGGGCGACCGCGGCGGCCTTGACGTGCTGCTCCACCAGGCGGTCCAGCATGCGGTGGGGGCGGCACGGGGATCAGGTGCGCGGGCTGCGAAGCGCGCGCACGGCAGGGGCCCGTCTCGTTTCTGCGTGTGCCAGGCTCGCCTCCCTCGACGGGAGCGCGAGCCTGGCCTGGCTCAAGGTTCGCGACCTCGGGGTCTTACGTCGCGTCGGCCGACGCGGAAATCGCCGCGGCTGCCGTTCTTCCGGCCGGGTCAGTTCTTGCGGATGTGCCAGACCTGCTCAGGGGCGTTGCCTCCGTAGCAGCGCCACTGAATGGCGATGGCCCCCTTGGTCTTGCTGCCCTCGCCGATCGCCAGGCATCGGCCTGAGGCCAGATTCCTGATCCGCGCCGCCTTCGTTCGCCAGACCTGCTCCGGCGCCTTGCCCCGGTAACACGGCCACTGAATGGCCCGCTTGCCTTCCCTGGTGGTTCCGTGGGCGATCGCCATGCACTGTCCGGATACCGCGTTCCGGAAAGTCACGCCGCCCTCGGAATCCCTGACGACGTACCAGCGCTGGCGCCTGGAACCGTCGCAGGGCCACTGGATGACCGGGGCGCCGTTCTTCTTCACTTCGGTCGCGGCCACGGTGAGACACTGGCCGGACGCGCCGTTGACGAGCTTCACCCCCTTCACGGACGCTGCGTGCGCGGGCGAGGGCAGCAGAACGGCTCCCGCGACGACAGTCAGCGCCAACGCGCGGAGACGAGACATGTCATCCTCCATCTTCTTGATCAAGAATGAGGGAGAAAGTTCAGTGTGATCATCCTGCGCCTGCCGAGCGATTATCCGCGCCCCGACCAGGGCGCCGAAGCCGCGCTTCGCCTCCGAGCCGCAGGACGGGAAACAGCGCGGCGGCGCCTTCGCCGGGCCGGTCAGGACGTCTCTTGCCGGGCCTGGTTCGCCTTCGCGTTGGACTGCCGCATCAGCAGATCGGTCGCCAGTTCCACCTCCACCTCGACCCGCCGCAACGCCCGCAGCGCGTCGCCCAGGTCGGTGAGGTCTTCACCCAGGGCCGCGGCGGCGTCCCGTACGGGGCGGAGAACGTCGGGGATGTTCTGGCGGTGCTCGTCCATGATGTGACGGTATGACACCGGCGGCCGGGTCGTCACCAGCGAGCCCGGCCCCGGCCGTCAGCGCATCGCGCTCAGGGCGCGTTCGATCCTCTCGCTCGGATACGGCGTCGTCCTGCTGGTGCCCCACAGGTGCCAGTGGAAGTCGTTCACGGCCGCGGCCACGGGAGCGTACCGGCGGATCATCGGGGCCACGGCCGGGGGCGCGCCGGCGGGGTCCGCGCCCTCGGCGCACGCGCGGATGTAGGCGTTGCGCTCCTCGACGGCGCCGTTCGGCGACCGCACCCCGCAGACGTCGGTGACCAGCCAGTTGACCAGCCGCGCCAGCGCGTACGCGGTGTCGTGGGTGCGGTTGCGCTCCAGGAACTCGATCTCCGGCTTGGCCAGGTCGAACCGGGAGGAGGTCGCCAGCCCCAGGTCGGCGAGGTAGAGACGGTCGCCGTCGGTGAGGATGTTGCCGAAGTGGCCGTCGAAGTGCATCAGGTGCCGGCCGTTCATGAACGCCACGTCGCGCCGCAGGCACGACTCCAGCATGGCGGCCGCCGCCGTCGCCGCCTCCTGGCCGGCGGCGACCTGGGCGGCGAGCCAGTGGTTCAGGTCGTGGGGGATGAACTCCTGGAACAGCACGATGCCGGCCGAGGCGCGGGCGAGGGCGTGCAGGCGCTCGCGTACCGCGGGCGACCCGTCCCAGTACTCCACGGCGGCCTCGACGTCGGCGTGCTCGGCGGCCGGCGGCGGCGCGCCCGGCAGCACCCGCCAGTGGTACAGCAGCGGGAAGGCGGCGCTGTGCCCGGCCAGCACCCAGCCGGTCGTCATGGCGGCGGCGGCGAGTTCGCGCCACGCGCCGAAGCCGGGCGTGCCGATGGCGGCGACCCCGTACTGGCAGAACGGCGGCAGCCCGAACAGGTTCGCGGTGGACATCACGTTGCCCGGCCGGCGTTCCAGGTCGGTCAGCGGGATGCGCTTGGCGAAGACCGGCACGCCCTCGACGTCCAGCAGCACCGACGTGCCGCCGATGCCCGCGCCCAGCACCCGCGCCTGCTCCAGCGCCTGGCCGAGCTGCCGGTCGCTGTGCAACGCCAGGGCGCTCGCGACGTCGCCGTATCTTCTGGCCCGTTCGCTCCGGGACATGTCCACGCGCGTGTCTGGCAGTTCCACCGCCGGGCCCCCTTGATCGACTTCGTGGGGCAGACCCTACCCGGCGGAGGACGGCCGCGCGGAGTCCGATCCGGGGCGTCGCTCCCGGTGCCTGGCCAGCATCTGCCCGCCGACGTCGACATAACCGGCGAACAACCCGATCACGTCCTGCAGCCGTTCCTGCGCGGGCCCGGGGCGCACCAGGGCCTCGCCCTCGCGCAAGGCGGCGATCAGGGTCCTGGCCCGCGCCTGGCTGGCCTCCAGCAGCGAATCGATCCCCCCGGTGGCCTCCACCAGGAGCCGCCGGCTGCCGGGCTGCGGGATCACCCTGGCCAGGCCCCAGGAGTCGAGCTGCCGCACCGCGGTGCTCACCGCGCCCTTGCTCAGCTCCAGCTCGGCAGCGATGGTGTCGAGCGAGATCGGCTCCTCGGTGAGGAGCAGCAGCCCGTAGACGCGCCCGGTCGCGTGCGGCAGGTTCCACGAGGCCAGCAGGTCGCCCACCGAGGTGACGAACGTGTGCCGCGCGCTCATCGCCGCGCCCGCCCCGGCGCCGGGAGCGTGCACAGGAACGCCTCGATCGCCTCGTTGACCGCCTGCGGGTCGTCCTGGTTGGCGATGTGGCCGGCCCCGGGGACGACGATCTCCTCGACGCCTTCGGCGCGGGCCCAGCCGGGCATGGCCGAGGCGATGTTGCCGGTGGTGTCCCGCTCGCCGCGGATCAGGCACAGGGGCACCGGCGTGCGGTAGCCGGGGTCGGGGGAGAGGAACTCGACGGTGGCCCGCCACACCTGCACGAACTCCTTCTTCGGCACCTGGCCGAAGGCCCGCCGGGCGTCGTCCCTGGCGGCCCGGGTGGTCGCGGAGGCGTCGGCCATCAGCCGCGGCAGCCTCCTGGCGGGGATCATCGTCAGCATCGGCGCCGCCGCCCTCAGCAGCAGGCGGTCCCGCCAGGTCAACGGCGCCGTGTTCGGCGTGGCGCCGATGACGACCAGGGCGCGGGCGAGGCCGGGATGCCGCCGTACGACGGCCTGGCCGAGGTTGCCGCCGAGGGACTGCCCCACGAGCACCGGCCGGTCCAGGCCCAGGTGCTCGACCAGCGCGCACAGGTCGGCGATCGCCTGCTCGGCGGTGAAGCGCCCGCCGGCCGGGCGGGAGAGGCCGTGGCCGCGCAGGTCCCAGGTGACGACGCGGTACCCCCGGGCCCGCAGGTGGCGGGCCTGGGCGTCGAACATCACGTGGTCGGCCCCGGCGCCGTGCGAGAACACCACCGGCACGCCGCCGCCTCCGCTGTCGGCGTAACGCAGGTCGCAACCCCGCAGGGAGAGGACGGACGGTAGATTCACCATATTCTGAATATAGCGAACGTCAGGCGGGGCGGGCGACGTACAGGATCCGGTCGTGGGCCTCCTCGTCGGCCGGGTCGCGCACCGAGGTGCCCACCAGCCCGTGCGCGGCCACCACGCGCAGCCCGGCCAGCTCGGCGGCCCGGCGCACCGTGCGGTCGGAGTGGTGGCGCTGCACGTGCCGCATCGACAGCCGCTCCCAGCCCGCGCCGGCCCGTTCGAACAGGTCGAACTGGGTGATCACGATCTCGTCGGCCTCGATCCGCGGCGAGTGCGCGAACCAGGCCACGTACCGGTCGCCGCGGTCGGCGACCACCGGGACGCCGAACGTGCGCCGGTAGTAGCCGATGGTGTTCAGGTCGAAGACCACCAGCCCGCCCGCGGCGAGCCGGTCGCGCGCCGCCGCCAGCGCCTGCCGCAGCTGGCCGGCGCTCGTCAGGTACGTCAGGGGCACGTCCACGCAGGCGACCACGTCGAAGCCGGACAGTTCCGGCGGAGGGCGCAGGAGTGATCCGACCAGGAACGGGATGCCGCCGGCGCCCGGCCGCCGCCGCGCGGTCGCCACCATCGCCGGGGACAGGTCGTAGCCGGTCACCGCGAATCCCCGCTTCTTGAAGGCCGTGCTGCTGCGGCCGGTGCCGCAACCGGCGTCCAGCAGCCGCCGCCCCCCGTTGCCGTGCCGCGCCACCGCCTCGGCGAAGCGGTCCACCAGGGCCTCGGTGTCCATCTGCGCGTTCAGCTCGTCGTAGCGGGCGGCGATGCCTTCGTAGGCCGCCAGGGTCTCCTCGACATGCGACATGCGTGCCTCCTGAACGGCCGGCGGGCCGGGTGACCGCGCCGGGCACTCGGCCCGGCGCGGCCCCTCGGACTCGGTTACCAGATGTACCAGGCCTGCCGGTTGACCCGGCGGCCGGTGACGCGGCGCAGCAGCTTC
This sequence comes from Nonomuraea sp. NPDC001636, assembly GCF_040298265.1. Lineage (NCBI taxonomy): Bacteria > Bacillati > Actinomycetota > Actinomycetes > Streptosporangiales > Streptosporangiaceae > Nonomuraea > Nonomuraea sp. NPDC001636. The sequence continues at coordinate 36,763 of NZ_JBEOZT010000021.1, read as the reverse complement.
CTCATGGGGGATCACCTCCTTCCTCGACGAACCGCTGGTGGTCAGGTCTGGCGTGGCGTGCGGCGCAGCTGGAAGGGCGGGGGCGTGATGATGCCCTCGACGTGCGGCCGGCCGGTGCCGCCGCGCACCTCCAGGCGGGCGGCGTCGGTCAGGGCGGCCAGCAGGTCGGTGGCCAGCGCCTGGGCGACACCCGCTCCGGCGCAGGTGAACGGGCCGCCGCCGAAGGGCAGGAAGGGGCCGCGCGGTTCGGGGCCGTCCCAGCGGTCAGGGCGGAACGTGGTGGCCCGCGGCCAGTGCCGCTCGTCGCGGTGGAGCAGGTAGGGGCAGACGGACACGCTGTCGCCCGGTTCCAGCGGCACGCCGCCGACCTGATGGGCCCTGCGTACCGGGCGGCCGAGCAGCCAGGCCACCGGCCACAGCCGCAGCGACTCGCGTACGGCCGACTCGGGCGGCACGGCGGCCAGATCGACGCCGTGTGCGGCCGCCGACAGCAGCGCCCAGGCCACCGCGTGGCCCACCGGCGCGATCGAGGTGCGGAAGAGCAGCAGGTACACCTGCGCCACGTGCTCGGGCGGCGTCCCGGGCGGGGTGGCGCCCAGGACGGCGTCCAGCAGGTCGCCGGGCCGCGTCTCGTCCGCCGGTTCGCGCCGCCGGGCGCGGGCCTCGGTGGCGAGCGTCCGTACCACGCGGGCCCACAGGGCGCGGCGGGACAACCGCGCGAGCCGGCCGGCGGGACGGATCAGCACCTCGCGCCGCACGACGTACGCCATCAGCTCCCGCAGGGCGGGCGGGCTGTCCGGCCGCAGCAGGGCGTCGGCCAGGAACCGGTGCACGGCGGCCCGCCCGGCCGACGGCCACTCGCTGACCTCGCCCAGCCCCGCCACCACGGCGGGCAGCCGCTCGCGCCGGGCGGCCACGTGGGCGCGCAGCGTCGTACGGGCCGCCCGGCCGATCGCCACCTGCGTCGCCCGCGGCCCGAGCAGCCCGCCGCCGACGTGGAAGAACCCGGACACGTCGGCGTAGTCGCCCGCCTCGTCGTGCAGGATGCGCAGGGCCTGCACGGGGTCGGCCACGCACAGCGATCCGTCGTCGGGCAGGCGGAACACCGGCCCGCGCGCGCCCGCCGCCTGCTCCACGAACCCCAGCGGATCTCGGCGGTAGTGCCGCGCCGCGCCGCGCGGCCACGGCCGCCCCTGTTCGGGCACGACCCGATCCGGTTTCCCGACCGTCGTCATCCCACCTGCCCCATGCCATCCGTGAATCGGGTGTACACGCAGGCGGCGCAGGTGCGCCCCCCAGGAGAACGGTGGCGCACGGCCGCGACGGGCCGGGCGCCACGAAAACCAGGAACAGCGGCAGTGTATAGGCCGGGTCCCGGCACGCCGGTGGCCGAGTGATCAATGGGATCAGCGTGATCACATTGACCAATGTCACCGCCGTGCCGGCCCCGGGCGCTCAGGCGGCCTGGTCGCGCAGGCTGTTGATCAGGCCGGCGGCGGTGGGGGCGTCGCGGCAGGACACCAGGAAGTCGGTGCCGTCGGCCAGGCGCAGGGCCAGCGCGGGCCCGGGCAGCAGCAACATGCCCGCCCCGGCTCCGTGCAGGGCTCCGTTGAGCAGCCACCGATCCGCCGGGACGTCGACCGCGTCGGCGCGGCGCACGCTGCCGACCGCGACCTCCCGGCTGATCGGGCCGAGCGCGACGGTCACCGCGCGCTCGTCGATGGCCAGCCGGTAGGAGCGCATCGGCAGCAGCACCACGGCGACGACCACGACGGCGGCCCCGGCCCAGCCCGCGGGGCCGACGGTGAGGACGAGCGCCGCCGTCATGGCCGCCCCGGTCAGCGCGAGAGCGGCCACGCCCAGGTCGACGGCCCGGATGACGCGCCGTTCCTGCCAGGAGACCTTCTCCTGGCCGCGCAGCGGCAGCCGGGGAGCGTCGGGAGCGGGGGCGCCGGCGGCCCGGCCGACGGGGGCGCGGCGGCCGGCCAGCAGGAAGGCGGCGAGCGCGCCGGCGAGCGTGGCCACGGGGACGAGCACGCCCATCACCGCCGGCGAGGGCGCAGCCGCCTGGGCCGCGGCGGGGGCGTCGAGTGCGGCGTGCAGGATGACCAGCAGGGACGTGGCCGGCGCGACGGCGATCGTGACGACCGGGACCACGATCGCCGTCCGTATCGCATGGGCGCGCGAGGCCGGCGCGCGGCCGGCCAGCGCGAACGCGGCCAGCCCGGCCAGCCAGACAGCCGCCGGGACGCCGAGCAGCAGGGTCGACAACTGCTCGACCGTTACGGTGGAGCCGCGGGCCGCGCCGCTCCGGCCGGGTAACGCGGCGGGCAGCCGCTGACGCCAGGCGAGCACGGTCAGCCCGGCACCGCCCAGAACCGTCGCGGGCAGGGCGACTGCGCCCGTCAGCCATCGGACCTTACCGATCATGTGAATTCCTTCCCCACCAGCGACATCAGTTCGTCGCGGTTCAGGCCCGCGCGGCGGGCCACGGTGACAAGGTGCCGGACGGTCTGCACGAGCTGTGCCCGCTCGCGCGGGTTCGTCCTGGTGACGGTGGCGCCGCGGCCGGGACGCAGCTCGATCAGTCCTTCGTCGCGCAGGTCGGCGTAGGCGCGCAGCACGGTGTGCATGTTGACCTCCAGCGAGGAGGCCAGGTCGCGGCCGGAGGGCAGCCGGTCGCCGGGGGTCAGCAGCCCGTCGGCGATGCCGCGGCGGACGCATCCGGCGATCTGCTCGCTCAACGGCGTGCTGCTGCTCGGGTCGACGCGATAGAGCATGTTCTAATCCTGATAGAACAATGCGAGTTTCACAACCCCGATCCGCCCGGCGCGCGAATCGGGGGAGAGGGGGCCTTCCCGGCTCAGATCCAGCCGAGCTTGGCGGCGCGGACGCCTGCCTGGAAGCGGCTGTCGGCGCCGAGCTGGGCGGTCAGCTCGGCCACGACCCTGGTCACCGTGCGGTTCGAGACGCCCAGGGCGCGGGCGATGGCGTCGTCCTTGGCACCCGTGGCCAGCAGGCGCAGCACCGCCCGCTGCTGGTCGTTGAGCTCTTCGCCGTCGGCCGCCCTGGGCACGTCGCCCGGTTCGGAGGCGGTCATCCAGCAGTAGTCGAACAGCGCGGCGTAGGAGGCGACCAGCCCGCGTCCCTCGATGAGCATCGCCCCCGCCATGAGGTCGCCGGGCATCACCTCGGCCACGGCCAGCTCGCGGTCCAGCATGATCAGCCGTACCGGGACGAACGGCATGGTGCGCACCTCGACCCCGCCCTCCAGCATGCCCTGGACGTGCTCGCGCATCGCCGGCTGGGCCAGCTGGCTCTGGGCGTGCATGATGCGCACCCGCACGCCGCGGGCCACCGCGCGCACGTCCTCGGCCCGCGAGTGCCGCAGCCGTTCCGGCTCCCAGGCGTGCGGCATGTGCATGCCCATGACCTCCTCGCGGGCCAGGTCCGTCGCCGCCCGCAGCTTCACGCGCAGGGCCTCCACGTTGGACCGGGGGAAGAACTCGACGCGGGCGTCCTGGGGGTCGCCGTCCAGGCGCAGGTAGTGCTCGGTGAGCTCCCTGGAGGCGGCCCGCTGCTCGGCGAGCAGCCCGAGCAGCTCCTCGCCGCCGAGCAGCATGCGGTTGAGCGCCGCCATCGCGTCGACGGCGATCTCGGCGCCGGGGTTGAGCAGGCTGAGCCTGGTCAGCCGGTCGCGGGCCCGCTCGGCCTCGGCGCCGCGCAGCCCCAGCCCGGCGGCGGCCGCGCCGAACGACTCCCGGTGCCGGCGCATCCGCGTGTACACCCGCCTGGCGGTGGCCTCGTCGCTCACGTCCCTCTCCTGTCCCCTTCCCGCCATGGCGGGAAGGGGAAGTCGTTTCCGCTGTCGTCGCCGCTCTCCGTGCGGCAAGCTCAGAAAAGGGTACGGCGTGGTGAAACGGACCCCATACCCAACCCCTGTACGGCACTTCGGAGGACTTTATGATCACCCTTGTCCACAGCCTCGTCACCTACGGCATCCCCGACCTGAACACCGGGAGCTGCGCCACGTGCGTGGAGGCGGTGAAGCGGGAGCTGGCCCTGATCCCAGGGGTGGTGGGCGTGGACGTGAACCTGGCGGCCGGCCGGGTGAGCGTGCTCACCGAGGGCCCGGTCGAGGAGAGTTTCATCGTGGCGGCTATCGAGGACGCCGGCTGCGAGACCGACCGCCTGCCCGGCTGGCGTTCCTAGACGCGCCGGCCCGTCCGGACGATGCGGGGCGGCCCGTCCGGACGGTTCAGGGCGGGCCGCGCCGGTCGGGTCAGGGGGCGGCCACGACGGACTGCGTCTGGCGGCCCAGGCCGTCGATGCCGAGCTCCATCCGGTCGCCCGGCCGCAGGTAGACGGGCGGGTCGAAGCCCATGCCGACGCCCGCGGGCGTGCCGGTGTTGATCAGGTCGCCGGGTTCGAGCGCCATGAACCGGCTCAGGTAACGCACGACGAAGACGGGCGTCCGGTGCGTCGCGGTGCCGGTGCGGATCCGCGGCTCCCTGATCGGCGCGGCCGGCATCTCCGGCCCGTCCAGCCGCCTGTCCGACGCGCGGATCCCGCAGCTCGGGCAGTACCTGGCCGCGTCCATGTCGGGGCTGTGACCCCCAAGGGGGGCGGCCAGGCGCGCCGCATGGCCGTCGCTCACTGTGGACGGTCGTAAGGCTGTAAACCGTACTTCTCACTACGATGTCCTGATGCTTCGTGCTCCCCTCGCGGTCGAAGGCTCGGCCCCGCCGAATGCCGGGCGGCTGGCCTGGCTGGACGCGTTACGCGGGCTCGCCGCGATGGTGGTGGTCTTCGAGCACGCGCTCGAACCGCTGTGGCCGGAGGCACGCCCGCCGATCAAGGCCGTCTTCGATCCCGGCTGGTACGGCGTGATGGTGTTCTTCCTGGTCAGCGGCTACATCGTGCCCGCGTCACTGGAACGCCGGGGCAGCGTGCGGGCCTTCTGGATCTCGCGGTTCTTCCGGTTGTGGCCGCTGTTCGCCGTGTGCGTGGCCGGCATGCTGCTGCTCGCCGCGCTCGGCTGGGACGACCTGCACGTCTGGTGGGACACCCGGCCGCTGGCCATGGCCCTGGCACACGCCGGCATGCTGCAGAACCTGCTGTACGCGCCGAACGTGGCCAACGTGCTGTGGACGCTGTCCTACGAGATGGCCTTCTACCTGCTGCTGACCGCGATGTTCACCCTCGGCGTGCACCGGCGCAGCGCGGCCGCCGCGCTCGGGTTCGCGGCGGCCGCCGTGCTCGGCGCCGGGCTGCTGCCGGTGACGCTGCTGTCGGCGGGCGGCGCGAGCCGGATGCTCACGGTCGTGGTCGTGGTGACCGTCGTGCTGGGCGCCGGGCTGGCCGCCGTCCTGCGCGGCGGCAGGCGCGTCCGGCAGGCGGGCGCCGTGGCCGTCGCGGGCACGGTCCTGCTGCTGCTGGCGGTCAACCAGAGCTACCCCGGGCCGTGGCAGGGGCTGTTCATCCTGGCGACCATGTTCGCCGGCACCGTGCTCTACCGCGTCGAGGCCGGACTGCTCGGTCACCGGCATCTCGTCTGGGTGGCGCTGATCCCGCTGGCGGGGTTGTGGCCGGCGCGCGCCGAGCTCGGGACGCAGGTGGCGACCGTGGCGGCCTGGCTGACCTTCGCCGCCGCGATGGCGCTGCGCCGCCGCGCGATGCCGTCGTGGCTGACCTGGCTGGGGCTGGTGTCGTACTCGATCTACCTGCTGCACCCGCTGCTGCTGGAGAGCGTCGAGTTCTTCCTGCCGGAGCCGTCGGGCGTGCCGCTCGCGGCACGGCTGACGCTCCTGGCCGCGGTGTGCGCGGCGCTGCTCGGTCTGTGCGCGCTGACCTGGCGGTGGGTGGAGGCGCCGGCGCAGCGGCTGGGCAGACGCCTGATCCGCCGGGCCGAGCCCGCCCCTCAGAGGCGGTAGTGCTGGACGGCGGTGCCCTTGCGGGACAGGGACGTGCTCCAGGAGGTGAGCCGGCTCGCCAGCCGGGTCGTCCACGGGTAGCCGGCGACCTCGGGCTCGCGGGCCAGGAAGATCTCGCGCACCAGCTTCAGCCGGGGTTCCAGGCGCACGATGTCCTGCGGCGTGTCGAATCCCGGCGACTTCAGGAAGGGGGCGACGGACCGGGTGCCGGCGTACTTCCTGGCCGCCCACACGTGGAACCTCGTGTAGCCGTTGAAGCAGATCTCGCCCGCGGGGAAGTGGCGGACGAGCCGGTCGAGGAGGCCGGCCAGCTCCTCCTGCGACAGGAACCCGATCAGGCCGTCGGCGACGATCACGGCCGGACGGTCGGAGGGCACCTCGTCCAGCCAGCCGGGGTCGTTGAGGTCGCGGCCGATGACGTGGGCGTGCGGACGCTCCGGCAGCAGCAGGCGCCGGGCCTCGGCCACGCCGGGCAGGTCGACGTCGTACCAGTCGACGGTGGGGGGCGGGTCGACGCGGTGGACGCGGGTGTCGAGCCCGGCGCCCAGGTCGAGCCCGACCGCGTCGGGACGGCGGGCGACGAACCGCCGCACGATGTCGTCCATGACCAGGGAGCGGTGGGCGATGCCCACGACCGGGCTGGCGGAGAGCTTGAACCGGGCGGTGTCGAGGTCGAGCTTCGCGGCCAGGTCGTAGGCCGTCCGGTCGCGCAGGATCGGGTGCTCGGCCCGGTAGTCGAGCGCCTTGCCGGCCAGGGTGAGCCAGAGCGTGTTCTCCAGTGGGGTGAGGTCGGGGAGGGGGATGGTCATCGTGTCAGTCCTCTTCCTGGGGTGAGTCGTCGAGGGCGGCCCGGGCCGCCTTGAGGGCGGCGTCGTCGGTGAACAGCCCGTGGGTGTAGAGCTCCAGCGTGGGCAGCGCGAGGCGGCGCAGCACGTCGGGCCCGAACTGCTCGTGGCCCAGCGCGCGCGCCAGCGACGGCGGCATGGTCAGCGTGGCCACGCTGTTGAGCACGGTCAGCACCGCCAGCGCCCGCACGTCGGAGGACGGCCGCATCGAGCCGTCGGCGATCCCGGCCCGCAGGACCTGTTCCGACTCCTCCACCAGCGTCTCGACGAACGTGGCCGCGGCCGGTGTGTCCTCCTCGATCGCGCGCAGCATGTACCGCATCTGGAGGCGGTACTCCTCCGGGTTGGACAGGTACTCGCGGAAGAGGTCCTGCATGCCGCTCGGGCGGGCGCCGCCGGCCCGCCGGACCAGGATGCCCAGGACGTGCTCGTCGCAGGCGCTCCGGAGCTTCTCCTTGCTGCCGAAGTGGTGGATGACCAGGGCGGGGCTCACCCCGGCGGTCGCCGCCACGGCGCGCAGGTTGGTCTTGCCGAAGCCGTCACGGGCGAAGTGCGCGATGGCCGCGTTGCGGATCTTGGCCTGAGCGGTCAGGTCTGAACACATGTTCAGTACACTAAACACATGTTCAGTCCCTGGCAAGTGGCATGGGTAAGCCCCGTGCCGGAGACGGCACGGGGCTCGGGGCGGGCGCCGGACCTAGTTCCGGCGGGTGAGCACCCACTGCCAGGTTTCCTCGCCGCCGCGGTCGCGGCTGCCGGTGAGCTGGATCATCCGCTCGCCGTCGGCGCCGGCCAGCGCCAGGCCGTTGTCGAACTCGTTCTTGCACGCGCCCGCGCAGCCCAGCACCACCACGTTGTCGTTGTCGGCCCAGGCCAGGTGCTGCAGCACCAGCTGCCGGCCCGGCACCGACGGCGGCAGGTCGCGGTCCAGCGTCCGCCTGCCGTCGGGCGAGACCTTCGACCAGCCCGAGTAGTCGATGTACCGGTCGCCGGGCGGGCCGTCCCTGCGGGTGCCGTCGAGGCCGAGCCACAACCTGTCGGGCATGGTGTCGGTCGGTTCCCAGAGCATGGACCCGTCCAGGCTCCAGCCGAGGTCCTGGCGCGCGTTCATGTTCCCGGGTTTGCCGTCGCGGTCCAGCGACGGCAGCGGGTGGTAGGCGGCCTGGCCGGTGGCGACGTCGATGACGTAGAAGCCGATCCGGGGCTGGACGAACTCCTCGACGGTGTAGGAGTTCTCGCCCACCTGCTTGCGGCTCCGCTCCGGATACTGCGAGTACGCCGTGGCCAGCACCCTGGTGCCGTCCGGCGACCAGACCAGCGAGCCGACGTCGTGCTCCAGGTCGATCCAGGCGAGGGCCTGCCGGGTGTTCATGTCGACGATCCCGACCCGCCTGCCGATCCGCTCGCCCTGGAGCACCGCCGCGAGCTGGAGCCCCGGCGCCACGTCCAGCCAGGCCCACGGCGTCCTCTCGTAGCCGTCGGAGCGGGGGTCGTACAGGTGCCAGGTGCGCCGCACGCGCTCGCCGCCCCCGGGCGTCTTCTCCAGCCAGGTGGTGAAGTAGGCGGAGACGGCCACGTCCCCCGCCGCCACGAACTTCTTCGGCGGCGCGTTCTCGACGTCGGCCCGCACGTCCGTGGACGTCACCGACGGACGCACGGGCACCGGCACCCCGTTCGCCGGGCGCACGGTCGTGCTCCGGCCGTGCAGCCCGACGGCCAGCACCGCCACGACGACGGCCATCCCGGCCGCCAGCACGACCGCCATGACCGGTGGCCGGGCACGCCGCCGTAGCGCCCGGTCGGCCAGGTCGTGCGGCAGCCGCACCTCGTCGGCCCACTCCTCCATGGTGTCGCGAAGCAGCCGGTTCATGTGGTGACCTCCAGTTCCGCAGCCAGTTCCGGGGCGATCTGCCGCAGCCGGGCGAGCGACCGGAACGTGGTGCTCCGCACCGTGCCGACCGAGCAGGACAGCATGGCGGCGATCCGGTCCTCCGGCAGGTCCTCGAAGTAGCGCAGCACCAGCACGGCACGCTGCCTCGGGGTGAGCCGGGCCAGCGCGGCGCGCAGCACCATGCGCAGGTCGCTCTGGTGCGTCCCGTCGGCCCCCGGCCGGTCGGGCGGCTCGGCCTGGATCACCTCGCCGCGCCGCCCGATCGCGCGCCACCAGGTCACCTGCTGCCGGTACATGATCTGCCGGACGTACGCCTCGGGGGCGTCCACCTGCCGCCACCGGGCCGCCAGCTTGGCCAGCGCGGCCTGCACGAGATCCTCGGCCGCGTGCTGGTCGCCGCCGCTGAGCATGAACCCGAGCCGCATCAGGGCAGGCGAGCGCGCAGAGACGAACTCGCGGAAGCCTTGCTCGTCCGCAGGGTCCACGACCACCTCCAAACGTGTGAATGACACCCCTGAGACGCGCGCGGGGCACTCCCGCTATGCCTGTCCGGCCGGACGATTCTCGGGCGGCCCTCGCTCAGCGGCCGGCCGCCTTCAGGTCGATCACCACCTGGGTGCCCTCCGCCGTCCGGAACCAGACCACGCCCTCGTGGAAGTACAGCGTGGGCGGGGCCTTGTCGCCTCTGCGCGTCGGCACGGGGAAGAGCCGGCCGGTGCGCTTCGTGGCGACGTCGTGCAGGGCCAGCGCCTGGCCGCCGCCGGCGTCCTTCTGGTGGAGCAGGACGAAGCGGCCGGAGATCAGCGTTCCCGTGGCGTTGCCGGGCAGGTCGCGGCGGTCCGTTCCGTCGCGCCGCCAGGCCGTCGTCCCGTCGAGGCACCACACCGGGCCGCAGTCGGTCCACGACGAGCGCTTCTTGGCCGGGACCGCGTTCCTGGACCGGCCGGTGAGCACGTTCTTCAGGTGCTCCAGAGGCCGGGCGACGGGGTGGTCGACCGTCGGGTCCTGCACCGGCCATCCGGCCCAGGGCCACTCGACCAGGTAGAAGCCCTTCGTCCCGCTGACCAGGGACACGGTCCCGCCCTTGAGCGGGGCCCGGTAGACGCCGCCGTCGGCGGGCGACCACACGGCCATGCCGCCGGCGACGGCCAGCTTCTTGAGCCCGGTGTAGGCGTTGTCGCTGGACAGCACGGCCCTCAGCGCCGCGATCCGCCGCGGGACGCCCCCGCTGACGGGCACCGCCCAGATCTCCGACCGGTCGTCCCGGAGCGCCGACCACGCCAGGTAGCCGTCGCCGAAGACCAGCGGCTCGTTGGTGACCTTGACGTCCTGCAGCGGCGCGACCTGGGTGAACGCGCGCTTGTCGAGGTCGTACGACCAGATGCCGTCGAGCCGGTTCCCGGTGAGCCCCCGGCCGGCCACCACCCGGTCGGCGACGAACACGTCCGGCACGAAGGCCCGGCCGCCGGGCCCCGTCGCCGGGATCTCGTGCACCGCGCCCGGCCACACCTGCGCGACCGGCGGCGACAGGCGGCCGGCGGCGGCCGACGGGGCCGCGGCGGACGGCGGCGCGGAGCCGATCGTCCGGGTCCCCAGGACGGTGACGCCCACCACGGCGGCGGTCGCGGTCGCCACCGCCACCGGCGCCCACCACCATCGGGCCGCCGTCGCCCCCCGGCGCGGCGGCGGCGCGACCCGCGGCCGCCCGTCGTCCTGAACCGTCTCGGCCCTGGCCGCCAACGCGTCCCTGAGCCGGTCCTCGATCGTGGTCATGCCCGGCCTCCCAGTTCGCGCTCAAGCCGCTCCAGAGCTCTGGAGGCGGTGGACCGTACCGTGCTCTGCCGCAGGCGCGTCGCCTCGGCGATGTCGGCGTCGGACAGGTCGAGGTAGTAACGCAGGACGAGAACCTCGCGCTGCCGCCGGGGCAACCGGCCGAGCGCCGCGAGCATCTCCTGCCGGGATTCGCCCAGGAGCGCGGTCGTCTCGGCCGAGTCCACCGGGTCGTCGCGCCGCCGCAGGATCGCCCTGGCGGCGACACTGCGCCTGCGCAGCAGCGAGCGCGCGGCGTTCAGCACGCAGACCCGCACGTACGGCAAGGTGAGGGCGGCCGGGCTCCGGCCGGGCAACCTGGAGAAGACGTCCTGGACGACGTCCTCCGCGCTCTCCCGGTCGCCCACGAGCAGCAGGGCCAGGCGGACGAGGGCGAGCCGGTGCTCCCGGTACAGGCCGGCCACCGCGTCGGCGGCGCCGGCCGGCGGCGGGGACGCGCGGGCGACGATGTCAACATTCATGCACAGGGAACGCGCACCTGCCCCGATCCGCTGCGTGCCGGGCACGCGCTCGTTCAGGCCTGGGCGGAGCGGCCCCGAAGATACGGCCCGACCAGGTCGGCGAGCCCGGCGGACTGACGGCGTCCCGCCAGGTAGACCCGCCCCCACCGGCTCCGGTCGCCGAGGTCCGGCCCGAACGCCTCCAGCGCCGCCTGGTCGGGCACGATCCGCACGCCCCGCTCGAGCGCCGGGCCCGGGAACACGTGCGCGAGCGGTTCGACGAGGACGATCGCGCCCGCGCCCGCGGCGAGGTGCACGTTGGACCCGCCGCCGAGCGCGCCGTCCATGTACCGGCGCGCGCCGACGGTGATCGGGACGGCGTGGCCGGGGGCGGCGCTGCTGGCGGCGACGGCGGCGTGCAACGGGACGCCGCTGTCGCCGCCCCAGACCACCGGCTCGCCGCTGACGGCGTCCACGGCGGTGATCAGCAGCGGGCGGCCGGGCCAGGAGCCGGTGCCGACGAGCCGGCGCATGGCGGCCAGATGGTCCTCCTCCGGCAGCGCGTCCGCCTCCAGGGCGAGCGCGCCGGCCTGGCGCAGCGCCTCCCGCGGGTCGGCGCCGGGCGCGTTGAGCATCTGCAGGACGCGCGGCATCACGGTCGGGTCCCCGGTCCGCCGGCCCGGGGGCGCGGGCGGCAGGTCGGCGAGCTCGTCCAGATCGCGTCCGGCGGCCAGGGCGGCGGCGGTGATCGCGCCCGCCGAGGTGCCGACGAGCAGATCGGCGTCCGCGAGCTCCACGCCCGCCGCGCGCAGGCCCGCCGCCAGGCCGAGCAGCCAGGCCGTGCCCACCGGACCGCCCGGCCCCAGGACGACGGCGACGTCGGCGGTGCCCGCTGTGAAGATCATGCCCCGATGCTACAAGGCGGCATCCGGCACGGGTCATGCCGATTTGTCTTTCGCATGGGCGGGACGGCGGTCAGGCGTCCGGGTCGCACCAGCCGCGGCGCGCCGCCAGCAGGCCGGCCTGGAAGCGGGTGCGGGCGCCGAGCCGGTCCATCACCTCGCTAACCCTGCGGTGCACCGTGCGCAGGCTCACCCCGAGCTGACGGGCGACCGCCTCGTCCTTGAGCCCGGCCGCGAGCAGCGTGAACAGCTCGGGGTCCGGCAGGTCTGCCGGGCGGGAGCGCGCGTCGTAGAGCGGGAGCGGCAGCGCCGCCCGCCACAGGACCTCGAACAGGGCGACCAGCGCGTCGAGCAGCGACGAGGAGTGCACGATGACCGCGCTGCCGGAGTGGGCCGAGGCGTCGGCGTTCAGCGGCAGGATGGCGGTCCTGCGGTCGGCGATGGCCAGCTTCATGGGCACCTCGGGGCTCACCCTGGCCTGCTCCCCGGCCGCCGCCGACTCCTGGGCGAGACGGAGCTTGCCGGGGATCTCCAGGGCCGAGGCGTCGTAGATGCCGCGCACCACGAGGCCGTGCGCCAGGCGTTCCATCTCGGGGGCGTTCTGCTGGGACGGGTCCTGGGCGTACGGGGGCCGGTCGAGGACCAGGAGCTCCTCGGTCGCGGTCTGCTGCAACTGGGTGAACCGCTGCACCACGGCCGCCTGCCCCTGGACGACCTCGACCAGCTCCTCGGGCGCCAGGTTCTCCGTCCGCGGCGTCTCGGCCAGCAGCGCGAGCGCGGCCAGCCTGGCCTGGGCCAGCCCCTCCTCGCGGCGGGAGATGAGGGCGGCCACCGCCACGTCGGGCCTGGTCGGCACGTACCGGACGGGTCGGCCGGCCATGCGGCTGACCAGGCCGAGCGCCTCCAGCCGGGAGCACGCCCGGCGCAGGGCCACGGTGGTGCGGCCGGTGTGCGCGGCCAGCTCGGGCAGCGTGGTGCGCGGCCGGCGCAGCAGGGTGCGGTAGATCTGCTCGTCCTCGGCGTCCACGCCGACGGCGGCGAGGGCGTTGTCGTCCGCGTTCATGATCGAACAGTTTGACAGATACCTGCCATGGCGTGAACCAGCCGCGGGCAGACCTAGCCTGAGCATCGCATTCACCGATAGGAACGAACGCGTACCAGATTCCTGTCGGGGAGGCAGTTTTGAAGAAGGCGTTCACCATCGGGCTCGCGACCGCGCTGACGGTCTTGTGTGCCACCACGCCCGCCGTGGCGAGGACCTCCAATGAGGGTTTCGACGGCTCGGGCTGGAGCCGGCCGGTCTGCCAGACGGTCGCCGGTGACGGCTCTGTGACGTATGCGTGGAACGACGGCAAGAAGATCGCGTCCACCAGCAAGGTGCTCGGCCCGATCGTCTACACCACCGGGCTGGTCGCGCTCGACCGCCCGAACCAGTTGCTGGCCATGTCCAACAGGCAGTTGCTGGCCTCCAAGGACGCGGGTTGCACCTGGAACGTGGCCGGCGAGGTCAAGGGCTCCTACATCGAGCTGGCCGCCGCCCAGGGCGGCCGGGCCTACGCCTGGGACCGTGACGGCAACCTGGCCCTCGCCACGCCCGAGGGCGTCACGCCGCTCACCGGGCCGGGCGGCGACCTGATCGGGATCGGCGTGGACCGGGGCGACGGCGACCGCCTGCGGGCGTCCGACCTGCTGGGCCAGCTGCACGAGTCGCGGGACGGCGGGCGCACCTGGCAGCCCGTCGGCGTGCCGGCCTGGTCACCGAGCGACACCCGCATGTCCTACACGGCGGTGTTCGACCCGCACGACCTGGACCACGTGGTGCTCGGCGCCTCCGACACCGGCGCCCGCGTCACCTTCGACGGCGGCCGCACCTGGACCTCGGCCGCGGGGCTGGCCGGGGACGGCGACCGGGTCAACGTGTTCAGCGCCGCGATCTCTCCGGCCGCCGGGAACGTCGTGTGGGCGATGGGGCTCAACCTGGCGGAGCTGGAGGCCGGCGTGCCGTCCGGCGGCCGGCACATCTACCGCTCGGACGACGGCGGCCGGAACTTCACCCCCGCCGTGGACCAGGACGCGGTGGTGACGATCCCCAACGGGCCGCTGCTCGCCCCGCACCCGAAGGACGCCGACGTCCTCTACTTCGACTTCGGCACCGGCTGGTCGGCGATCGGCACGGACATCTACAAGTACGAGTCCCGCAAGGACCGCGTCACCGTCAACCACAACGCCTACGACCGGGTCACCTCCATCGCCTTCAACCCCGCGCACCCGAGCGTGATGTACCTGGGGGTCTCCGAGGAGGCGTAGCGGCCGTCCCCGCCCTCGCGTCCCATGGGTGCTGAACACCATGGGACGCGAGGGCGGCGTCACTCCGCCTGCCGGGCCGCCGGCTGGAGGGCGGGCGCCACGTTGCCGCCGGAGACGATCGCCACGACCGGCCCGTCGGGCAGAAGCGCCTGATGGGCCAGGTAGGCGGCGGTGGTCACGGCCCCGCTGGGCTCGGCGCGCTCGCCCAGCCGGTCCCACAGCAGGTCGGCGGCGGCGTCGATGTCGTCCTCGCGGACGGTCAGCATGTCGTCCACGTGCCGCCGGATGTGCTCCCAGGCCAGCTCGCCCAGCACGGGGCCGCGCAACCCGTCGGCCCGGGTGCGGTAGGTCAGCTCCACCGGCCAGGCCGTCCGGCTGCCGCTGCGGAAGCTGGCCGCGCCGTCGGCGGCGAGCTCGGGCTCGACGCCGATCACGGTGATCGCGGGATCGGCGGCCTTGGCCGCCACCGCGACGCCGGCCAGCAGGCCGCCGTTGCAGACGGGCACCAGGATCGTGCCCGCCTCAGGAAGGTCGAGGACGATCTCCGCCCCGGTGCTGCCGTGCCCGGCGATCACGTCGAAGTCGTCGGAACGCACGACGGTCGCGCCGAGATGGTCGGCCAGCGCCAGGCAGGTGATCTCGCGCAGCGCCGGCGGCACGATGACCACCTCGGCGCCGAGCCCGCGGGCGGCCTCCACCTTGAGCTCCGGCGCGGTGTCCGGCAGGACGACGGTGGCCCGCAGGCCGTGCCGGGCGGCGGCGTAGGCGATGGCCTGGGCGTGGTTGCCCGAGGACTGGGCCACGACGTGCGTGACGCCCTGACCGGCCAGCCGGGTCACCGCGTTCGCGGCGCCGCGCACCTTGAACGAGGCGGTGGGCTGCCGGTTCTCCGGCTTGAGCCACAGGCGTTCGCCGGGCAGCCGCAGCAGCGGCGTGCGCCGGACGAACGGGGCGATGCGGGCCGCGGCGGCCCGCACGTCGGACGCGGAAACCAAGATCATCCGTTCAGCACCTTCTCCTGGATCGCGTTCAGGTCGGCGGCGGCCTCCGAGGGCGGCGCCGCGTCGGGGATGAGGTCCTCGATGTGGTGCAGCGGCCGGTGACGCAGCCCGAGCAGGCCCCAGATCACCAGCAGGACGCCGCTGGCCAGCAGCACCGCCGCGGCGCCGCCGCCCGGCCGGGAGGTCAGTGGTTCGGCCCATTCGGCCAGCGGCCCGGCCGACAGGAAGCCCAGCGGCTGCATGGCCGTGGCCAGCATGACGTTCACCGCCAGCACCCGTCCCTGCAGGTCCGGCCCCACCTTCGTCTGGATGACCGACAACCAGTGCGCGTTGCCGATGCTCATGCAGGCCAGCCGGACGAACAGGCCCACCGCGACCAGCCCCACGACCGGCCACGCGCCCATCAGCACGACACCGACCCCGGAGCCGATCACGAAGGCGATCATGCCGGTCGCCCGGCGGCGGCTGCCGCCCCACACCAGGATCACGCCCGTGCCCACCGCCACGCCGAGACCTCCGGCGGCCGTCACCACGCCCAGGTCGGCCGAGCTGCCGATGGACAACACGATCGGGGTGACGAGCACCCACATCAGCGCGGTGCAGAAGTTGACCACCGCGAAGAAGACCGCCATCACCAGCAGCGGACGCCGCCGGCGGATGAAGCGCCATCCGCCGCTCAGCGCCGCCCGGAAGCTCTCCTCCCGCCGGTGGAACAGCCGGTTCGGGAACCTGACCGCGAGCAGCGTGCCCACGCCGATCGCGAAGGTGGCCACGTCGATGGAGATCACGGCCGACAGTCCGAACAGGCCGATCAGCGCCCCGCCCGCGAGCGGGGCCACCACGTTGCCCGCGCCGAACCCCAGGTTGGCCATGGCGTTGGCCTGCGGCAGGTACGGCTTGGGCACCAGCTGCGCGATCGCCGCCAGGTAAGCGGGCTGATGGAACGCCGTGACCATCGAGGTGACGGCGACGACGAGACAGACGTTCCACAACTCCAGCCGGCCGGTCGCCATCAGCAGCACCAGCGCCCCCATCGCCAGGCCGGACAGGGCGTCGCAGGCGAGCATGATCCGCCGCCGGTCCACCCGGTCGGCCAGCGCGCCGCCCAGCGGGGTGAGCAGCACGGCCGGGATCTGCGCCAGCATCGTCACCAGCGCGAGGTCCAGGATCTCGCCGCTGCGCTGGTAGGCCCAGATGCCCAGCGCGAAGGCGCTGAGCGCGTTGCCCACCGCCGACGCGAACTGGCCGCCGGCGACGGTGTAGAAGGAACGCAGGCCGGTCCGGTCAGGCGCGCGCACCGGATCCGGCAGCTCACCGTCCGACCAGCGCCGTAGCTGGCCGAACACCAGGGCGGCCAGCGGCTCGGCCTGATGGCGCAGGAAGTAGTGACCGGCCCTGGGCAGCACGGCGTGCCCCACCCTCGACGCGAAGGCGCCCCATTCGGCGTAGCGCTCCTCGTGCAGCTGGGTGGCGCGGTCCCGCTCGCCCACCAGGCACAGGATCGGCGCGGCCAGCCGCGGGCCGTCGGCGGCCAGCTCCCGGGTGAACCACTCCTGCGCCTGCGTGGAGTCGTGGCGCATGGCGCGCACCGCGGTCGCCTTGGCGGCCTCGTCCATGTCGTCGAGCAGGCCGCCCGACGCCCGCAGCGCGTCGCGGAACAGCCGGTCGGAGACCAGGCGGTCGCCGCGGAACAGCTTCCTGGCCAGGCCGGGCAGCCGGGCGGACGGGAGACTGCCCGCCGCGATCACGCCCAGCACCGGCACGCCGTCGGCCTCCAGCCTGCGGGCCAGCGCCACGGCCGGCGCGGAGCCGACGCAGTGGCCGTACACCGCCACCGGACGGCTGATCGACGACTTCGCCACTTCGGCGGACAACGCCTCGACGAGCTCCTCCAGGGGCAGCGGCAGCTCGTCTGGCCTGGCGGGGTCGTGGCCGGGCAGCTCGACCGAGAGCACCTCCACCCGGTCCCCGAGCGCGGCCGCCAGCGGCTGGTACACCGCCGCGGAACCGCCGCCGTACGGCACGCAGAGCAGGGTGAACTCGCTGGCCGGGCCCCCGCCCAGCCGGTGCAGCAGCCCCGCGCCGCCCTCCTGGCCGAGGAAGGCGGCCAGCTGGGCGACGGTCGGCCGGGTGAACAGGTCGATCACGCGCAGGCCGCGGCCGATCTCCTTGACCGCGCGGACGGCGGCGAAGGAGTCGCCGCCCAGCGCGAAGAAGTCGTCGTGGGCGCCGATCTCGGCCACGCCGAGCACCTTCGCCCATGCCTCGGCCACCAGCCGCTCGGCCGCCGTGCCGGGCGGCACGAAGGCGGTGGCTTCGGGCTTGGGCTCGGGGAGGGCGGCTCGGTCGATCTTGCCGTTGGGGTTGAGGGGGAGGTGGTCGAGGGTGACGATGTGGGCGGGGACCATGTAGTCGGGCAGCCGTTCGCGCAGTGCCGAGCGGACCGCCGGGATGTCCAGGGCTGCCGGGGTGACCCAGGCGGCCAGCTGCCTGGCCTTGCCTTCACCGATGGGGAGGACGACGGCTTCGCTGATCTGGGGTAGGGCTCGCAGGGCGGTGACGACTTCGCCGAGTTCGACGCGGTAGCCGCGGACTTTGACCTGGTCGTCGACTCGGCCGCGGAACTCGATCTGTCCGTCGGTGGTGAGTCGGAGCAGGTCGCCGCTGCGGTAGCAACGCCCGTCGCTGGTGAGCGGGTCCGGGACGAACCGTTCGGCGGTCAGGTCGGGCAGGCCGATGTAGCCGCGGGTCACCCCCGGGCCGCCGACGATCAGCTCACCCGGCACGCCGGGCGGGACCGGCCGCAGCCGGGCGTCGACGAGGTGCCCGTGGACGCCGGGCAGCGGCGTGCCCAGCGGGACGATCCCCTTTCGCTGCTCGGCCGGGATCTGGTCGGTGTCGCAGACCAGGCAGATCATGGTGGATTCGGTGTGGCCGTAGTGGCTCTGGATGCGCAGGCCGGGTTTGGCGTTGCGGGCTCGTTCGACGAGGTCCCAGGGGCAGGCTTCGCCGGCGAGGATGAGCAGTTTGCCGGGCAGGACGGCGGTCAGGTCGCCGCCGGAGGCCAGGAGTTCCAGGTGGCTGGGGACGCATTTGACGACGTCCACGTGGTGGTGGGTGAGGTAGTCGGCGAACGCGGTGGGGTCCATCGCGATCTCGCGGGGCAGCAGGTGGACGGTTCCGCCGGTGGTCAGCGCGCCGAAGACGCAGGTGAGGCCGAAGTCGGCCGCCGGTGTGGAGACCACGGCGAAGGAGCCGCCGGGGACGTCGATGCGGGGGAGCATTCCGGTGAGGTAGCTCAGGACGTTGCGGTGTTCGGCGGCGACGGCCTTGGGGGTGCCGGTGGAGCCGGAGGTGAAGATGACGTGGTGCAGGTGTTCTGGTCGCACCGCGCTCTCCGGCCTGGTCTCCGGGAGGTCGGGCAGTCGGTCCAGTTCCAGGACCCGCACGTGCGGGCCAAGGCGGTCGGTGAACTCGGACGCCGTGATCACGGCGCGGACTCCGGCGGCGTCGAGCATGGTCGCGATGCGTGCCGCCGGATACGTGGGGTCCATCGGCAGATATCCGCCGCCCGATTTCTGGATGCCGAACAGCGTGCACGCCAGGGAGGCGCCGGGTTCCAGCAGCACGCCGACGGGCTGGTCAGCGCGGACCCCGGCTTGGAGCAGCCAGTGTGCGATGCGGTTGGCGGAGGTTTCCAGTTCGGCGTAGGTGAGGCTGCGGTCCGCGCCGACCACGGCGGGCGCGTCCGGGGTGGCGTCCACCCACTGTTCGATCAGGTGGTGGACGGCCTGGCCGGGCGCGTCCACGGGCGCGGGACCGGCCAGGGCGGGCCCGGTCACGGGCTCCAGCGGCACCGCGCCGACCGGCGTGTCCAGGTCGGACAACATCCCGTCCAGCAGGGCGAGGTACCAGTCCACCAGTCTGCGGACGGTCGCCTCGTCGAACAGGTCCGTGCGGTAGCCGAAGCCGCCGCGCAGAGGCGACCCGGGGCCGCTGTCGAGCACGTACAGGTCCAGGTCGAACTTCGCCGTCCGCTCGGGGAGCTCGATGGAGGTCGCCTCCAGGCCGGGCAGCTCG
The DNA here is from genome assembly GCF_040298265.1 of Nonomuraea sp. NPDC001636. Lineage (NCBI taxonomy): Bacteria > Bacillati > Actinomycetota > Actinomycetes > Streptosporangiales > Streptosporangiaceae > Nonomuraea > Nonomuraea sp. NPDC001636. The sequence goes on along the minus strand of NZ_JBEOZT010000021.1, from coordinate 17,534 downwards.
GGACGTCCCTGGTCGGGGATGTAGTTGAGCATCACCTGGAACAGCGGGGTGGCGGCCAGGTTGCGTTCCGGCCGCAGCCGGTCCACCACCCGGTCGAACGGCGCTCCCGCGTGGGCGAGCGCCCCCAGGGCGGCCTCCTTGACCCGGTCCAGCAGCTCCCGGCCGGTCGGGTCGCCGCCCAGGTCGGTGCGGACCACGACGGTGTTGATGAAGCAGCCCACCACGCCCTCGGTGTCGGGATGGTCCCGTCCGCTGACCGGCACGCCGACCGCGATGTCGTGGACCGCCGACAGCCGCGCGAGCAGCGCCTGCAACCCGGCCAGCAGCACCATGAACGGCGTCATGCCAGGCGCCGACCGTACCTTGGCCGCCAGCTCCGCCGGCAGCTCGACCTCCAGCGACGCCCCCGCCGGGTCGGCCACCGCGGGCCGAGGACGATCCGTCGGCAGGTCGAGCACGGGCGGCAGCCCCCGCAGCCGTTCCGCCCACCAGTCGAGGTCGGTCAGGGCCGGGACGGGCGCCACCTCCGCGTACTGGGCGGGCGGCGGGCCCGGCGGCGGGCGCAGTCCCAGCCGGGCGGCGTACAGCGCCGACAGCTCGGACTGCAGGAGGCCACGCGTCCAGGCGTCCGTGGCGATGTGGTGGAAGGTGAGGGAGAGCACGTGCTCCGCGTCGCCGACCACGAACAGCACCGCCCGCATCGGCGGCTCCCGGTCCAGCGCGAACGGCGTGGCCAGCTGCTCGGCCACCGCCCGGTCGACCTGGGAACGGTCGATGGTCACGGTGGTCACCGGCACCTCCGCGGCCGGCCGTACCTCCAGGACAGGTTCGGCGCCGGTGGCGACGATCACGCTGCGCAGCACCTCGTGCCGCTCGGCCAGGTCCCTGACCGCGCCCAGCAGCGCGTCCGCCTGCAGCGTCCCGCGCAGCCGCAGGGTCATCGGGACGTTGTAGGCCGTGCCGTCCGGCTCCAGCTGGGCCAGGAACCAGAGCCTGGCCTGGGCGCCGGACAGCGGCGCCGGGCCCTCCACGCGCTCGCGTCGCGTCACCGCCGCCGAGGCGGGGCGGGGGAGCGCGGCGGCCAGGTCGGCGAGCACGGAGTGCTCGAAGAGCAGCCGCACCGGTACGGCGATGCCGAGCTGCTCGCGCAGGCGGCCCGCCACCCGGGTGGCGGCGAAGGAGTGCCCGCCCAGCGTGAAGAAGTCGTCGTTCGCCCCCACCTGGTCCACGTCGAGCACTTCGGCCCACGCCTGGGCCACCAGTCGCTCGGCGGCCGTGCTCGGCGGCACGAAGACCACCGCCTCCTGCTGCGGTTCGGGCAGGGCGGCTCGGTCGATCTTGCCGTTGGGGTTGAGGGGGAGGTGGTCGAGGGTGACGATGTGGGCGGGGACCATGTAGTCGGGCAGCCGTTCGCGCAGTGCCGAGCGGACCGCCGGGATGTCCAGGGCTGCCGGGGTGACCCAGGCGGCCAGTTGCCTGGCCTTGCCCTCGCCGATGGGGAGGACGACGGCTTCGCTGATCTGGGGTAGGGCTCGCAGGGCGGTGACGACTTCGCCGAGTTCGACGCGGTAGCCGCGTACTTTGACCTGGTCGTCGACTCGGCCGCGGAACTCGATGTGTCCGTCGGTGGTGAGGCGGAGCAGGTCGCCGCTGCGGTAGCAGCGCCCGTCGCCGGTGAGCGGGTCCGGGACGAACCGTTCGGCGGTCAGGTCCGGCAGCCCGATGTAGCCGCGGGTGATGCCGGGACCCCCCACGACCAGCTCACCCGGGACACCCGGCGGGACCGGCCGCAGCCGCGAGTCCACCAGATGGCCGTGGACACCCGGCAGAGGACGGCCCAGCGGGACGATCCCGGTCCGGCGTTCCGCGGGGATCTGGTCGGTCTCGCAGACCAGGCAGATCATGGTGGATTCGGTGTGGCCGTAGTGGCTCTGGATGCGCAGGCTGGGTTTGGCGTTGCGGGCTCGTTCGACGAGGTCCCAGGGGCAGGCTTCGCCGGCGAGGATGAGCAGTTTGCCGGGTAGGACGGTGGTCAGGTTCCCGCCGGAGGCCAGGAGTTCGAGGTGGCTGGGGACGCATTTGACGACGTCCACGTGGTGGTGGGTGAGGTAGTCGGCGAAGGCGGTGGGGTCCATCGCGATCTCGCGGGGGAGCAGGTGGACGGTTCCGCCGGTGGTGAGCGCGCCGAAGACGCAGGTGAGGCCGAAGTCGGCCGCCGGTGTGGAGACCACGGCGAACGAGCCGCCGGGGACGTCGATGCGGGGAAGCATTCCGGTGAGGTAGCTGAGCACGTTGCGGTGTTCGGCGGCGACCGCCTTGGGCGTCCCCGTGGAGCCGGAGGTGAAGATGACGTGATGCAGGTGCTCGGGCCGGACCTCCACGCGGGGCCGCTCGGCGGGCAGGTCGGGCAGTCGGTCCAGTTCCAGGACCCGCACCTCCGGGCCAAGGCGGTCGGTGAACTCCGACACCGTGACCACGGCGCGGACTCCGGCGGCGTCGAGCATGGTCGCGATCCGCGCCGCCGGATAGGTCGGGTCCATCGGCAGATATCCGCCGCCCGATTTCTGGATGCCGAACAGCGTGCACGCCAGGGAGGCGCCGGGTTCCAGCAGCACGCCGACGGGCTGGTCAGCGCGGACCCCGGCTTGGAGCAGCCAGTGCGCGATGCGGTTGGCGGAGGACTCCAGCTCGGCATAGGACAGGCTGCGATCCGCGCCGACCACGGCGGGCGCGTCCGGGGTGGCGTCCACCCACTGTTCGATCAGGTGGTGGACGGCCTCGCCGGGCGCGCCCACGGGCGCGGGACCGGCCAGGGCGGGCCCGGTCACCGGCTCCAGAGGCACCGCGCCGACCGGCGCGTCCAGGTCGGACAACATCCCGCCGAGCAGGGCGAGGTACCAGTCCACCAGTCTGCGGACGGTCGCCTCGTCGAACAGGTCCGTGCGGAATTCGAGCACGCCGTCGAACCCGTCCCCGCGATTCTCCAGCGTCAGGTTGAGGTCGAACTTGGCCGTCGGCGACGTCAGCCGCTCGGTCGCGACCTCGACCCCGGGCAGGCTCATCGGGGTGACGCTGTCGTACACGTTCAGCATCACCTGGAACAGCGGGGTGACCGACAGGTTCCGCTCCGGCTGCAACCGCTCCACGATCCGCTCGAACGGCGTGCGGCTGTGGGCGAAGGCGTCCAGCGCGGTGGTGCGGGCCCGGGCCAGCAGCTCGCGCCCGGTGGGGTCGCCGCCGACGTCGGTACGCAGCACCAGGGTGTTGAGGAAGCAGCCCACCACGCCCTCGGTGCCGGGATGGTGCCGCCCGGCGTGCGGGACGCCCACCGCGATGTCGTCGCTGCCGGCCAGCCGGCCCAGCAGCGCCTGCAACCCGGCCAGGAAGACCATGAACGGCGTCGTCCCGGCGGTGGCCCGCACCTTGGCCGCCAGCTCCCCGTGCACCTCGAACCCGACCGTGCGCCCGCTCCAGGCCGGCACGGCGGGACGGGGCCGGTCGGTGGGCAGGTCGAGCACCGGGGCCAGCCCGGTCAGCCGCCGCGTCCACCAGTCCAGGTCGGTCTCGCCGGCCGTGTCGTGCGCGTTCTGGCCGGCCTCCCAGGCGGCGACGTCGGCGTACTGCAGGGCCGGCGGCTCCGGACGGGGGCCGGCGCCGAGCCGGGCCGCGTACAGCGCCGACAGGTCGCGCAGCAGCACCTGCTCCGACCAGGCGTCGGTCACGATGTGGTGCAGGACCAGCACGAGCACGTGGTCGTCGGCACCGAGCCGGAACACCGTGGCACGCATGGGCGGCTCGGCGTCCAGCCGGAAGGGCCGCCAGGCCTCGGCCCGCAGCTCCCGCTCCAGCGACTCGGGGGTCACCTCCACCACGCTGACGGGCACGCCGGCGGCCGGCCGCACCCGCCGGCCCTCGACGACGCCGCGCAGCACCCAGTGCCGCTCACCCACGTCGGCCAGCGCGCCGGTGAGGGCGTCGAGGTCCACCGGCCCGCGCAGCCGCAGCGCCTGCGGCACGTTGTAGGCGGGGGAGTCCGGCTCCAGCTGGGCCAGGAACCACAGCCGCTCCTGGAGCGGGGACAGCGGCATGTCCGCGGCCGACAGCGCCGGAATGCCCGCCGGAGCGGCTTCCTCAAGGGTCTCGGCCGCGGCCCGCGCCGCCGCGAGCCGGGAACGGAGCAGGTCGGCGACCCGGTCCCGCTGCACGTCGGTCATGCCTCCACCCCGTCCGTCAGGTCGGCGAGCAGCAGCTCTTCCAGGGCGGCGGCGAAGTCGGCGAGCACCGGACGGTCGAAGAGCAGCCGCACCGGCACGGCGAGCTGCAGGACCTCGCGGAGCCGTCCGGCCACGCGGGTGGCGGCGAAGGAGCTGCCGCCCAGGGCGAAGAAGTCGTCGTCGGCCCAGACGGCCGGACGGCCGAGCACCGCCGCCCAGATCGAGGCGACCATGATCTCGGCGTCGGAGGCGGGCGGGACCCGTTCGGCCTGCGGGCCGTCACCGGGCTCGGGCAGGGCGTCCCGGTCCACCTTGCCGCTGGACAGGGTGGGCAGCGCGGCCAGCGCCACCCACCGCCGCGGCACCATGTGGTCGGGCAGCCGTGCGCGCAGATGTCGCTCCATCGCCGCGGGGTCGGCCGTCTCGGGCGTGACGTAGCCGACCAGGTGGGCCTGGGCGCCCGTGCCGGACACGGTCACCGCGCCCTGGGCCACCTCGTGCAGGACGGCCTCGACCTCGCCCAGTTCGATGCGGTAGCCGCGGACCTTCACCTGGTGGTCGCGGCGGCCGTGGAACTCCAGCGTCCCGTCGGGCCGCCAGTGCGCGAGGTCCCCCGTCCGGTAGCACCTGCCGCCGGGGACGAAGGGATCCTCCACGAATCCGGACAGGCCCGGACGGTTCCGGTATCCCCGGGCCACGCCCGCGCCGCCGAGCAGCAGTTCGCCCACCGCGCCCGGCGGCAGCAGCCGCAGCCGCGAGTCGACGACGTAGGCCCGCTCGCCGGGCATCGGCGAGCCGATCGGCACCGGGCCGGGCTCGCCGGCGGACACGCGGTGCATGGTCGAGGTGACGGTGGCCTCGGTGGGGCCGTAGGCGTTCCACAGCTCGCCGGCCCGCGCCAGGATCTCCGCGGCCAGGCCCGGGTCCAGCGCCTCGCCGCCGGTGACCGCGCGCAGCTCCGCGTCGCCCGTCCAGCCGGCCTCGATCAGCATCCGGTACGCCGTCGGCACCAGGTCGAGCACCGTGGCCTTGGCGGCGGCCTCGGCCAGCGCGTGACCGTCCCTGCGGTGGCCCTGTCCACCACCACGCTGGTCCCGCCGCAGGTCAGGACCGTCCACAGCTCGGAGGCCGCGGCGTCGAACGTCAGCGGCGCCACGGCCGGCTGCACGTCGTCCGGGCCCAGGCGCAGCGCGGCCGCCGTGCCCGCCACCAGGGCGGCCAGGTTCGCGTGGGTGACCTCGACGCCCTTGGGCGTGCCGGTCGAGCCGGAGGTGTACATCACGTACGCCAGGTCGCCGGGCCGGACCTCGGGCAGCTCGGCGCGGCCGTCGAGCTCCAGCCGGTCGAGGTCCAGGACGTCGAGCCCCGGCACGCCGCCCCTGGCGAGCACGACGCCGGCCCCGGCGTCCTCGGCCAGCAGGCGCAGGCGCTCGGCCGGGTGCTCGGGATCCATCGGCAGGTACGCCGCGCCCGCCCGCCACACGGCCAGCAGGACGGCGGGCATCAGGTGGTCGCGCGGCAGGCAGACGCCGACGACGTCCCCGGGCGCCACGCCGTGCTCCAGCAGCGCCGCCGCCGCCCGGTCGGCCCAGTCGTTCAGGTCGGCGAAGCTCAGCGACGTGCCGTCGGGGCCGACCACGGCCGTCCCCGTGGTGTGGGCCGCGATCGACCGCGGCACGGTCGGCAGCGGTTCCGGCAGGTCCGGCCCGGCGGCCAGCGCCAGCAGCGCGGCCCGCTCGTCCGGGGTGACGAGCTCCAGTTCGCGGCCGGGGTCCGTCATGGCGTGCCGGAGCAGGGCGATCAGGCGGTCCACGTACGCCTCGGCGCGGTCCCGGCCGAGCAGGGCGGTGGCGTACTCCAGGTGCAGCTCGCCGCCGGACGCGGTGCGGTTGACCAGCACGCTGAGCTCGTGCCCGGCGGCTCCCGAACCGAGCTCGGTGAGCAGTTCCAGACCGTCCACGCGCACGGGGACCTCGCTGTGCTGCATGGCCAGCAGCACGGCGGCGCGGGGCAGCTCGGCGGGCAGGATCTCCTGGTGGATCAGCGCCCGCGTGGTGGCGTCCGCGGCCTGGCGCACCAGGTCGCGGAAGGTCGCGGCGTCGCCGGTCCGCAGCCGTACCGGCACCGTGTCGACCAGCGGGCCGACGACCCCGGCGAGCTCGGCGCCGGCGCGGCGCGCCGCGACCGCGCCGATCAGCGTGTCCGGTTCGGCGCCGGCCAGGGCGAGCCCGGCCAGGTAGACCGCGAACGGGGTCGCGCCGCACCGCCTGGCCAGGGCGGACACGCCGGCCACGAACTCCTCCGGCAGCGGCCTGGTCACCCGCGCCGCCGTCAGGTCGGCGGGCGCCGGAGGCGTCACCGGCGCGCCCGACAGCTCCCGCTGCCAGAACTCGCGCAGCCGCGGCAGCTCCGGATGCCCCTCCTGCTCGCGCACGGCCACGTCGCCGACCTGGACGGCGGGCCCGGCCACCGGCCGTCCGGCCAGCCCGGCGGCCAGCTCGTCCATCAGGATGCCGACCGAGCCGCCGTCGAAGGCGAGGTGATCGGTCACGACCACGAGCTCGGCCGCCGCCTCGCCGGTCCAGCACAGCTCGGCCCGGACCAGCGGCACCTCGTCCGCCACGTCGAACACGTACGCGCCCGCGCGCCTGGCCACCCGCTCCGGGTCGGCCTCGGGGCCGTGCTCGGCGAACGGCACCGGCACCGGCGGATGCGTCACGGCGTACGGCACGCCGTCCTCGCCCACGGCGACGGTGCTGCGCAGCACCTCGTGCCGGGCCACGACGGCGTCCAGCGCCGCCCGCAGCGGCGCGGCGTCCCGCAGGCCGCTCACCCGCAGCCGGACCGACACGGTGGTGACCGGCTTGCCCGGATGGAGCTGCCGCAGGGTCCAGAACTCGCGCTGCATGCCGGTCAGCGGGTACGTGCTCCGGCCGCCGTCCCGCCGCACCGGCTCCTGGACGGTCTCGCGCAGCCGGGACGCCAGCCCCGCCGCCGTGGGCTCGGTCAGGAACGCCGCCGGCGGCACGGTGTGCCCCAGCCGGCGCGACAGCTCGTTCACCACCTTGACCGCGGCCAGGGAGTGTCCGCCCAGGTCGGCGAAGCGGTCCAGCACGCCGATCCCGTCGAGGCCGAGCACCTCGGCGATGACGTCGGCCACCAGGCGCTCGTCGTCGGTCCGCGGCGCGACCGGCGCGGCGGCGACCAGCCGCGTGGAGCCGAGCCTGGGCAGGGCCGCGCGGTCCACCTTGCCGGTGGGGGCCAGCGGCAGGCTCTCGCTGATCCCGATCCGGGCCGGGACCAGGTGTCCGGGCAGCCGGTCGCCCAGCCACTCGCGCAGCTCGGGCTCGCTCACCCCGGTCGCGGCGACGTGGCCGACCAGGTGGGCGGCCCCGTCGTCGCCGGTCTGCGCGAGCACCACGGCCCGCCGCACCGCGGGGTGGGCGTCCAGTACGGCCTCCACCTCGCCGAGCTCGACCCGGATGCCGCAGATCTTGACCTGGTCGTCGGCCCGGCCCGCGTAGCGCAGCTCGCCGTCCACCCGGCGGACCAGGTCGCCGCTGCGGTAGACGCGGACGCCGTCCGGGCCGGAGCCGAACGCGGGGGAGTCCACCCCCAGGTATCCGCGGGCCACCACGGGGCCGCCGATCCACAACTCGCCCAGCTCACCGTCCCGGACGGGCAGGCCCTGCGCGTCGCGCACCGACAGCACGGCGCCGGCCAGCGGCTCGCCGAGGGGCGGCTCGCCGTCGAAGTCGCGTCCCGCCTCGAAGAAGGTGCAGGCGGTGCTGCACTCCGTCGGGCCGTACATGTTGAGGACGCGCCGGACGTTCGGGTTGGCGTAGATCTGGCGGATCAGCGCGGCGGTCAGCGGCTCGCCGCCCGACACCACCGTCCGCACCCCGGCCGGCAGCGGGTCGCGCAGCAGCACCGACAGCGCGGACGGGACGCCGAAGACCGTCGTCACCTCGTCGCGGGCGGGCAGGGACGGCAGCGCCAGCAGGTTCTCCGCCATGATCACCGTGCCGCCGGCGACGAGCGGGACGAACAGCAGCATGATCGAGGCGTCGAAGCAGATCGACGCGCTGGCCAGCATGCCGCCCAGCTCCTCGGCGCCGTACGCCGACGCGCCCCAGGCCAGGAAGTTCATGGTGTTGCGGTGCTCGACGACCACGCCCTTGGGCGTCCCGGTGGAGCCGGAGGTGTAGATCACGTACGCGGCGTCGGCGGCGTCTCCCGCGACGCCGGGCGCGTCCCCGCGCGGCGCGACGTCGTCGACGTGGACGACCTCCGCCCCGGTGCGGGCGGCCGTCGCGGCCAGCGCCGTCGCGGAGAGCACGGCGGTGACCTCGGCGTTCGCGGCCATGAAACGTAAGCGCTCGGCGGGGTAGGCGGGGTCGAGCGGCACGTAGGCCGCGCCCGCCTTCCACACGCCCAGGAGCGCAGGGAGCAGCCATTCGCCCTGTTCCAGGCAGACGCCGACGTGGTGGCCGCGGTCGATGCCGCGGTCGAGCAGCGTGTGGGCGATGCCGTTGGCCCTGCGGTCCAGGTCGGCGTAGGTGAGGCGGGTGGTGCCGGCTATGACGGCGATGCTGTCGGGGCTTTTCTTGGTTTGGATGGATATGGCCTCGTGAACGCGTGTGCCGGCCCCCGGGCCTTTCACGTCGTCGGTCATGGTATCTCCCCGTAAAACCCACCGCGATTGGCGGCAAATACGTACAAATTGCGCGATGAAGCATAATCCGCATGATCGCTTTGTCGAGTGCTTTCCGGGATGGAGTTGGCCGTCAGCGTGAATGACGTCCCGTAAGGTTTTCCGGTCAAACTCCAGGGGATTCTGTGACCCTGTGTAGTGGCTGATCTCCGGGCGGCGAATTCGTGATCCCGGCCCGTGGAAGAGCGCTGGTTCTGTGGGGGTGGCGTTCCCTCGAAGCCTGGTCAGGTGCCCGCCGTGCTGCAACCCACTGAAGGCCAGCTCGGAGGCATGGCCGCCTCCTCTACAGGACTCAGCACGCCAAGGTCAGGCGCGCCCCGGCAACGGCTCATCGACGTCGCTGTCGAACCCGGCAACACTCAGCCTGACCACACCACCCGCACCCCACCTCACTCCGCCGGGCCGCACCCCACCTCACTCGGTCGGGCCGCACCGCACCTCACTCGGTCGGGCCGCATCGCCGGGCCGTACCGGCCGACCCTGACATCCCCGCCGCGTCATACGGTCGCCACGCCGCCCAACGTCCCCGCCCTGCCCCGCCGTACCGCCCGATCGCCCTGGCGCTCGGTCGCCGCCGGGCTGGCCGACTTCGCGCGGCCGGTCTGGCGGGCAGAGTGACGGTCTGTCTGGCGGGCAGCACGGCGTTCGGTCCAGCACGTGGTCTGGTGGGCGGTTTGGGGGCCGTTTCGCGGGCGGGTGGCCACGACGGCCTCGCTCGTTGCCGTCCGAGCTGGCAGGGCAGCCTTGTTCGTCGTCGTCCGAGCTGGCAGGGCGGCTCTGCTCATTCCCGATCGGCGCGCCCGGGGGCCCTGGCCATTGTCGTCCGAGTCGGCCGTGCGGCTCTGGTTTTGTTGGGGGCGGGGCTGTTCGTCGCCGTCCGGGCTTGTCGGATGGAGGGGCGGTCGCTCTGCCGGGAGCTGGTGGAGGTGCGTCTGGCTGGAGTGCCCCCTGCTGCCCCTGCCGGGCCTGACGTTGGCGCGCCCGGTCTGGCTGCCCTGGCCGCGCACACCTTCGACCCGCCCGGCGGTTTGAAGGCATGAAAGGGAGTCCAGCTTCCAGCTTCCCGGCCTTCGCCTCCCAGCTCTCAGCTCCCTGGCCTCAGCTCTCAGCTCCCCAACTTCTGGTCTCCGGGCCGGCCCTTGGTCCCCGGCCTTTGCTTCCTGGCTCGGGCCCCGGTCCCTGGTTCCTGGTGCCCGCTCCGGGAGTGTCCGCTCCCGTTCTGACTGCTCCGGGCCGCCCGGACTCTCCGGACTCCCCGAGCCCTTGCCATCGGACCGCCGGGGCCACCGGGCCGCTGGGGCCCCAGACGCTCGGGTGGGGTGGTGGTCTCGAGTAAGTGGGTGTCGTTGTCGCTCGGAATTGAAGCTTGTTGTTTTTGGCCTTGTTGAGGATTTCGCCGAAGGGGTCCTGGGTTTTGCGGGGAATTGCTTCGGTGGGAAATGGTGGTGGGAAACTTCGGTCAGGGTTTTGTGGGTGGGGTGACGGAAGAATTGTTGGAGTTCAGCCGGTCGGCCAGACGGTCGAGGCCGCCCCTGATGAGTCGGCCGTAGGCGTCGTCGGCCAGTGCGCCGATGCCGGTTCGGGCCTGGGCGAGGTGGTCGCGGGCGCGGTCGAGATCGCCCAGCTTGCGGTAGCACTCGCCCAGGTTCAGGTGCAGCGACGGGTACAGCGCCACCACCGGGAGCGCCATCCCGGCCTGTGCCACCTGTTCGTCGGTGACCCGGTCGGCGGCGGCGAGCGCGCGCAGGTCCCACATCAGTTCCTGGTGCACGTCGTCCTGGACGTCGGCCATCGAGTGGGCGAGAACGCAGACGTGCAGCGGCTCGCCCTGCTCGCCGCCGATGTCGTCCCAGATCTGCGCGAACAATTCGCGAGCGGCTTCGGGCCGGCCTTGGTGGTGGTGTAAGTCCACCCCTTGGCCGATCCTGGCCATCGTCGGATCGGCGGTCATCGGTGCTCCTTCACTGTCGCGGGAAACAGCGGTCAGCGTACTTGTCCGGACCGATCAGGATGGCCGTCGAGCCGTGGTCGCCGCCGTAATTCGGCGGGTTTCATCCGCGCCGGAGACGTTCGAGGTGCGGCAGTTCGGCCGCGTGCGGGCGGCCGGGCCGGGTGTCCAGGAGCCGCCATCGGGTGGTGACCCCGTCGGGGCCGTCGAGCGTCCCCCGTGCCAGCGCGGCGTCGATGCGGGCCCGCACGTCGGCCTCGGCCGCCGCCTCGGCCGCGAACAGGACCCGCACCCGGACGACGTCGCCCTGCCGGTCGGCGGTCGTGTGGTGCGCCGCGATCGGGCAGGGCGGTTCGTGCTCCCAGTGCCCGCACAGCGCCACGGTGATCGCCGCGCCGGGGGCGCGCACATCGCCGTCGGCGTCCATGACGATCGTCGCCTCATGGGCGAAGCCCGTACGCACCCCTCCATGGTTCACGTACGCGTACGACGGGTCCAGCGCCCGGCGCCGGTCTCACTCGGACGCGTACTGCGACGCGTACTCCTGCGAGGGCGGGATCGGCGTGATCACGTCCACGAGGACGCCGTTGGGGTCGGCGACGATGAAGTGCCGCTGGCCGAAGTCCTCGTCGCGCAGCGCCAGCTCCGGGGTCAGCCCCTCGCGCCCGACCAGGCGCTCCCACTCGGCGTCGACGTCGGCGACCTCGAAGTTGATCAGCAGCCCCGCGACCGGACGGCGGTAGGCGGCGGGCAACGTCGGGTGGCGGTGGTCGAGCAGGGCCAGCTCGTACGGCCCATGGCGCAGGCTCACGTACCAGTCGGCCTCGAAGGTCACCTCATATCCGAACAGCCGGACGTAGAAGTCCTTCGACGCGGCGAGATCGGCCGTGCACACCACCGGATACACGCTGCTCAGCTCCATGCGTTCCTCCTCATTTCACGTACCAACGGTATGTGGGCGTACACTATTTGGGATACCGTCGGTATGTCAAAGGGGACGCAGTGACCAGGACGGAGCAGAAGGAACGCACCCGCCGCACGTTGCTCGCCACGGCGCGGCGCCTGTTCGCGACCAGGGGCTATGCCGGGGTGGGGCTGGCGGAGATCGTCGGCGAGTCCGGCGTCACCAAAGGCGCCCTCTACCACCACTTCGAGGGCAAGCCCGACCTCTTCCGGGCCGTGCTCGAACAGGTGCAGCGCGAGGTGGCCGACCGGGTGGCCGCGGCGGCCGACGCCGAGGACGACCCGTGGGCGCAGCTCAAGGCGGGCTGCGCGGCGTTCGTCGCGGCCGGAGCCGATCCCGACGTGCAGCGGATCATGCTGATCGACGGTCCCGCCGTGCTCGGCTGGAACGAGTGGCGGGCGATCGACGAGGCGACCAGCGTCCGGCACCTGACCGAGGCGCTGGCCGCGCTCGTCGCGGCCGGCGCCATCCCGGCCCAGCCGGTCGCGCCGCTGGCCCGCCTGCTGTCCGGGGCGATGAACGAGGCCGCGCTGTGGCTGGCGCAGTCCGCCCCGGACGAGCTGGCCGACACCCAGGCGGCGCTGTCCCGCCTCCTCGACGCCCTCCGCGCCTGAAGCGGCGGCCCCCACCCTCCGCCGCCGAAAGCTCGCGCTCGCCCCGGGCCTGACCGCTCGGAGGGGCCGGTCGGAGGGGCCGGTCGGACGGGCCGGGCCGGTCGCGCTCGCCACGGCGGCCGGTCGGGCTCGGCGGTTGGCCCGGTTGGGCTCGGCGGGGCGGGGCTGGTGGTCGCCGTGGTCGTCCTCGCCGAGCAGCTACAGCCGGGACGTCAGCCGGTGGCGCAGGTCTTCCCGTTGAGCGCGAAGCTCACCGGCGAGGGCGGCGCGCCGCCGCCGTACGTGGCGGTGAACCCGACCTGGGTCTGCGAGCCGACCCCGATGACCTTGTTCCACTGCTTGTTCACGCCGGCCACCCCCGCGCCGGCCTGGGTCCAGTTCGCGGACCAGCCCGAGACGAGACGCACCGCGGCCGCCGCCGGGTAGTCGACCGTCAGCGTCCACCCGTCGACCGGGGCAGTGCCGGTGTTGCGCACGACGAGCTCGGCGTCCAGCCTCGGCCCTCCCGTCGTGGCCCGGTACGTCACCGTGCACGGCGCGCCCGACGGCAGCCCCTCCCTGGCCAGCGCGGACAGCGGGTCCGACGGCACGCTGACGTTGCCGCCCGCGTCCTTGGCCACCACGACGTACGTGTAACGCTGCCCGACGACCAGGCCGGGTTCGGCGAAGTTCAGGCTCGGCGGGAGGACCGTGCCGACCCTGCTGTACGCCGTCGCCGTCTCCCGGTACACGTCGTACGCCGTCACCGCCACGTTGTCGGTCGACGGCTGCCAGCAGAACGTGACGCCCGGATAGTCCTGCGGGCAGGCGTCCCGCAGCCCGGTGGGCCTGGACGGGGGCACGTGGTCGCCCGGCAGCGGGGTCGGCGAGCTGGTCGGGGTCATCCCGAGCGTCGCCGGCACCGTGATCAGGGCGGACGGCGGGCTGAGGTGCCCCGCCAGGTCCCTGGCCACGACGTACATCGTGTACAGGCGGTTCAGCTCGCCGGAGAAGCCGCCGATCGTGCTGGTCGTGCTGCCGGCGAGGACGAAGCCGTCCGGGGCCAGGCGGTACAGGTCGTACCCGGCGACGCCCGTGTCGTCGGAGGAGGGGGACCAGCAGATGGACGCGTAGCCGGTCGGGTTGGCGGCGAACGGCACCGGGCACGGCCGCAGCCCGCCGGGACGGGTCGGCGGCGCGTCGTCGGCCGCGCCAGAGACAGCCGCGACAGCCGCGCCGGGGACGGCCGCCGCGGGGACGGCCGGGTGCGCGACGTCGTGCGCCGCCGGGACGGAGGCCAGAGCCGTCCGCCCGGTCGGGCCGATCGCCAGCGCGGCGATGAACAACGCCAGAGTGAGGAATCCGAGGGTGAGGCCAACCGCTCCCAAGGATCGTCTGCCAGGCCGCATAGGGCCTCCTTCTGATCGAGCCTGCACCCCCTCGCAGTGATCGTGAACGAGTTTTCAGGTTCCGTAAAGCCGCGAATCCGCCGGGCCGGACCGGCCGTGTTACCTTTTCCCGCCGCCGCTCGTCATGGGGGTGACGACCGAGAACGAACGGTCGTCAGACCCACGAGTGAATCGAGAGCAGGATGCTGACCACCATCATGTACACCACGGTCTACGTCACCGACCAGGACCGCGCGCTGGAGTTCTACACCGCGGGGCTCGGCCTGGAGAAGCGCATCGACGTCCGGGGGCCCGACGGCCGTTTCCTCACCGTCGGCGTGCCCGGCAGCCCGGTCCAGATCCTCCTGTGGTCGTACGCGCCGGCCGCCGGGCAGCCGGGCGTCGCGGGCGGGAACGGCGCGCCGGGCCCGCTGATCCTGGAATCGGACGACCTGCGCAAGGACTTCGAGGTCATGCGCGGGCGGGGCGTCACCTTCGAGGAGTCCGAGCCCGTGGACTACCCGTTCGGCGTCCGCGCCGAGGCGGTGGACCCGGACGGCAACCGGATCTCGCTCCGTCAGCAGCGCAGGCCGTGAGCGTGCACCCGTCCGGCCCGGTGGCCGAGGCGTTCGAGGCCCAGCGCGACCGGCTGCGCGCCGTCGCCTACCGCGTGCTGGGCTCGCACGCCGACGCCGAGGACGTGGTCCAGGAGGCCTGGATGCGGCTGGTCCGCCAGGACGTGTCGGCCATCGGCAACCTGGCGGGCTGGCTGACCACCGTGGTCGGCCGCATCAGCCTGGACCTGCTGCGATCCCGCCAGACTCATCCCGAGGCGGCGTACGGCCAGGAGTTCACGGACCTCCTGGCGACGCCCGACGACGAGCCCACGCCGGACGAGCAGGCGGCGCTGGCCGACTCGGTCGGGCTCGCCCTCCTCGTGGTGCTCGACTCGCTCACCCCGAGCGAGCGGCTGGCGTTCGTCCTGCACGACCTGTTCGCGGTCCCGTTCCACGACATCGGCCACATCCTGGGCAGGTCCGCCGACGCCGCCAAGATGATCGCCAGCCGCGCCCGCCGCAAGGTCCGGTCCACGGACCGGGCGGCGGGCCCCGGCCGCGAGCACCGGGAGGCCGTGGACGCCTTCCGCGCCGCCGCGCTCGGCGGCGACTTCGAGGCGCTCCTGCGGGTCCTCGACCCGGACGTGAAGCTGACCGTGGACACCCCCGGCGGCGTGGTCGTCACCCTCGGCGCCACCGCCGTCGCCGCCGGAGCCCGCATGTTCTCCGGCGAGGTCGCCGGGCAGTGGCCCGTGCTGGTGGACGGCTTCCCCGGCCACCTGTCCTGGCGCGCCGACGGGACCCCGCTGTCCGCCATCGCCTTCACCGTCGCGGGCGGCCGGATCACCGGCATCCACATCGTCGTCGATCCGGCCAAGCTCGCCGCACTCGACCGGCCCGCCCCGGCCTGAGCCGGTGCCACCAAGCCGGCCCGGGCGCGGCAGAGCCTGCCGTCCCGGGCCCGGCAAAGCGTGCCGACTCGGGCGTGGCAAGCCGTTCCGGGCCGGCCGGCCCGCGGCGGGAATGTCGCGTCTGGACCGGTTGAAACGCGCCCCCTACCATGGGCGCGTGCGGCTGAACCTCCTCGGGCCCATGGAACTCGTCGTGGGCGGGCAGGCCGTACCGGTCGGGCCGCCCAAGCAGCGGGCCCTGCTCGCCCTCCTCGCGATGCACGCCGACCGCGTGCTCCCCGCCGACCTGCTGGCCGACCGGCTGTGGGCCGGCGACCCGCCGCCGAGCGTCCAGGGAAGCCTGCAGGTGTACGTCTCCAACCTGCGCCGCCGGCTGGAGCCCGACCGGCGGCCGGGCGCGACCCCGGCCGTCCTGGTCAGCGCCGCCGACGGCTACGGCCTGATGACCGGCGGTCTCGTCCTCGACACGGCGGACTTCGGCACGCTCGTGTCGGCCGGCTCCGCCCACCTGGCCGCGGGACGACACGAGCAGGCGGCGGCCGACCTCGCCGAGGCGCTCGGCCTGTGGCGCGGCGACCCGTACGCGGACGTGCGCGCCCAGGAGTGGGCGCAACCGGAGATCGGCCGCCTGGAGCAGGTACGGCTGGACGCGGTGGAGGCGCTGGCCGCGGCCCTGCTGGGACTGGGCCGCCACACGGACGTGGTCGCGCGGCTGGACCCGTTCGTCCGCGAGCACCCGCTGCGCGAGCGGGCCTGGGAGCTGCTGGTGCTGGCCCACTACCGCGCCGGACGCCAGGCGGCGGCCCTCGAATGCCTGCGCGGGGTGCGCGACGTGCTCGCCGGGGAACTGGGCATCGACCCGGGTCCGCGGCTGCGCGCGCTCGAAGCCGCGGTGCTGCGCCAGGACGCCGCGCTGTTACCGTCCGGCCGTCCCGCCACCCCGCCGTTCACCCCGCCGCCGTCCCCGCCGCCGCCCGTTCCGCCGCGGACGCCGGTGCGCGCGGCGGCAGGGACGGCGGCGGCGCCCGGCGCCGCCGAGCCCGCGCCGGACCAGCCGGTGTTCGTCGGCCGGGAGAGCGCGCTCGCGTTCCTGACCGAGGCGGCCGCGGCGGCCTCCGCCGCCGGGCAGGTCGTGCTGGTGGACGGCGAGCCGGGCGTCGGCAAGACGAGCCTGCTGAGGCGGTTCCGCGCGACCGCGGGCGTGCCGGTCGGCTGGGGGGCGAGCCCCGACCACGAGACCGCGCCCGCTCTGTGGCCCTGGGAACGCGTCCTGCGCGACCTCGCCGCCGCGGCCCCGCAGGCCGCCCTGCCGGGTGAGGTCGTCACGTTCCTGTCGGGCGGTCCGCAGGCGGTCCCGGCGTCCGACGCGCAGGGGGCGCGGCTGCGGTTCTTCGAGGCCGTCGGCACGTTCCTGGCCGCGGTCGGCCCGGCGGTCGTCGTGCTGGAGGACCTGCACGCGGCCGACGACGCCACGCTGCGGCTGCTGGTCCACGTGGCCGCCACCGCCCGGCCGGGCCTGCTGCTGGTGGCGACGTTCCGCCGGCACGAGGCGTCGGCGCTCACCGCCACGCTGTCGGCGCTGTCCCGGCTCGGCGCGCGCCGGCTCGGGCTGGACGGGCTCGCCGCCGAGGAGGTCCGCGCGCTGGTCAAGGAGCTGTCCGGTCGCGATCCGGGCGGCCATGGGGCCGAGGAGCTGCGCCGGCGCACCGCCGGGAACCCGTTCTTCCTCGCCGAGCTGGCCCGGGCGGGCGACGGGCTGCCGCAGAGCGTCCTGGACGTCGTGCTGCACCGGGTGGCCGGCCTGGGGGAGGAGACGTCCCGCGTGCTGGAGCTGGCCGCCGTGATGGGCGACGAGTTCGAGGCGGTCGTCCTGGCCCGGGTCGCCGGCGGCACGGTCGGCGACCTGCTGCCCTCGCTCGACGCGGCGCTCGGCGCGGGGCTGGTCCGGGAGTCGTCGTACCGGCTGGGCGGCTACGAGTTCGCGCACGCCCTGGTGACCGACGCGTTGTTGTCGCGCCGGTCGCGGCTGTGGCGGGCGCGGGCGCACGAGCAGGTGGCGGCCGCCCTCACCGCCGTGCACGGCGACCGCGACGACCGCGACGACCGCGCGGCGGTGATCGCGCGGCACTGGCTGGCGGCGGCGGAGCTGGGACGGCGCCGATCATCCACTTGCCGAGCGGCGGGTGCACCACGTACGAGGCGCACTTGTCGAGCGTCTCCTGCGTGCACGACTGCCAGATGTCGG